>NZMM01000014.1 GCA_002694585.1 Methanobacteriota archaeon | reverse complement strand
AATTTTGTCCTGGTTCGCTCATGCCTTCACCTCAGATGTAGATCCGTCCGCGCTTGCGGAACACGTGCCAGACGCCGAGCGTCATGATGGAGAAGAAGGCCGCGAGCACGAGCAGGCGGCTGATGGCGGTGCTGAGGTCGCCGTCGGTGGTGGCCGTGGCGTCGTTGATGACAAAACCGCCAAGCGCCATGAACATGAACGCGACGTCGAAGACCAGGAAGATCAGCGCGTACCAGTAGTACTGGAAGTGGAATTGAATCATGGCGTCGCCGACGGGTTCCGAGCCGCATTCGTAGGTGGACAGGCGGCGAGGGTAGAGGCTGTGATCGGCCTCGTAGCCTTCCAACAAGTAGGAGGTGGTCTTGTGCGGCTGGGAGCGGTCCGTCCGCGGGCGAACGAAGTACGAGGTGAGGAAGGCGCCGAAGGGGACAAGGAAGCCAACCAGCGTCATCAGTCCGACCGCGAGATAGGCATCGGTCACCGTGGTCACGTCGGTCATTTTGAGACCCCAGAGGAACGCATACGCTCCCTTGCTTTGTCCACCTGTGGTCCCTCCATAAGCGTTCCCGATTCACCGAATTTTCNTCCGGCCGTCAACGGGCCACGTCGCCCCTGCTAAGAACGGGGCAAGTGAATCGAAAGGCGGCCCGGAATGGGTGAAAATTCGCCGCTTTCATATCACGAAAATACGCGCCGAGAAAACTCAACCCTGTGCGTGGAAGAAGCGTGCCCACGAGGCTTGGAGGGAATCGTGTTGGCGGCCGCTCAACTTGTAGACGGTGTAGAGGATGGAAATCGGCCCAATGAGGGAGCCTGGCAACACGAAGAGCATCGCGAGGGCGCCNTCTCCGCCCGCGATCATGGCTCCACCGAGAGCGAGGCCGAATCCTGCACCGGGCACCACGATGAAACCGAGGAACATCCAGAGAAGTGTACTGCCGATGCTTCTGTACGCCGTTTGATGGCCGGTCATGTCCTCCAACGCGATGACGTCCTTACGGAACATCATCATGCGATACAGGTTCAGGCCGGGCACCAGCATCATCACGAGATGGCTCGTTCCACCTGGACCAAGCCCGGCGTGTTGCTTGAGCTCCTCCGCACGACGATGGATGTAGAAGAGCATGTAGATACCAAGCGTGAACGGCGCGTAAAGGAAGAAAATCAGGCGCCAAGAGACGTCGGGCACCGGACTGTGCGCGGGCATCGGGATGAATTCGTCCGTATCCAGCGCCATCTCAGACGAGCCTCCCGTAGCTGCTGCTGCNGCCGCTTGCTCTCGACGGCGAACGTCTGCCGCAGCCTTTCTGGCGGCCAGCATCGGCCCGGAGGCGCGAGCCATGACGCCAAGAGCGACCACGGCGATGAAGATCACGCCAATGTTGGTGACGCTCTGGGCCGTTAAACCGAGGCCCAAGAAGCCCTCATCCGGAATGCCGGTCACGGTNAATTCCACGTTTTCGCGGGTGAAGACACCGCCGTCCTTGGGCTCAACGGAGAGCGTGAATCGGAACTCGTCCTCGATGGTGGCCCCGTACGGCGGACGAACGTCCACCATGATCATCAGCACCTCACCGGGCTGCAAAAGGCAGATCAGTTCGCCTTCCTCAATGCGGCAGTCCCCGCTGCCGTCGTCTTCGATGTCCACCGTCCAACCGCGCTCGCCTGCAGAGGCGAAGATGCGTGCATCGGTGGGCACGTTTCCGTCGTTGACCACGCCGACCTCGAAGGTCGCTTTGTCGGGGAAGGTCACGTTCTGCTCAGACGGCGTCATCGTCAAATCGAAACCGAGGTCTTCGATGATGCGGACGTCAAGCACCACGGAAATGCGCCCGTCTCGGTTCGCTGTGTTGTTTTCACTCAACACCGTCACGTCCAAAGCCCCACCGTCACCGGTTTCCGCACCAGGGTTCACGGTCAAGACAAGCTCGACCAGCACCTCATAGGGACGGATTTCGTAATTCTCGAGGTTCTCCGTTAGCCCTGCATTCACCTGGGCCAGTTGAGCGGCTTCCTCGCTCCGCTCAACGATNGGTNCCCCTGCGTCGTCAAACATGAAGCGGGATTCAGCCACGTTCCAGATGCCGTAGCCTTCTGGGATGTACAGCGGACCGGTCACAGGCAAGCCGTAGACCAAGACCTCGCGCGTGGCCAGACCTTCAAGGCCGCTGAAATCGAACACGGCCATGTCCATCGAGGCGTTGCCGGTGTTGCGCACCCACAATTCAACGCTCATCGAGCCGCCGGGNGGCAATTCGACGCGCTGGGTGTCGCCGGAGAAGGCATCGGCAAGCCNGACGTCCATGCTGTAGACCTTGTCGAAGCGCTCGGCAACGAAATTCACCTCCTTNTGGTTGTCAGGNAGCCCATCGCCGTCGTCGTCTTGGGCGCCGTTNTGGTCGAGGTTGACGACGCGNACCCTGATGTTCGTCGAATCGCGTTCCTCGACACCTTCGACCTTGACCATGAGGGAAACATCNAGNCTTCCNCGTGCGGGAACNTGAACCTCAATGACGGTTTGATCTTGGTCGTCGACGAAGCGGGTGGTCCATTCGCTTGGCGTTTGGTCCATGACCACGCAACGGAAGGTGGCGTCCACGTTCCCCTCGTTTTCGATGGTGATGGGGAAACGCAGCCAAGCGTTGACTTGGCCGCGCTGATTCGACACGGGTGCGTCGAGATNCATGCCGTGCGATTCGGCCACCGTAGCCTGAACCGTGGCTTCATCGTACGTGGCTCCACCTGAATTTGGCAGCACGCTGACGACAATCTCCACCTGTTCGGTGGCCAAGGCATCCATCGGCACGGTGACCGTCATCGTCACGTCAGCGCTTCGGTCCGAGGCGTGCTTGGACCCAAGAGAAACGGTGCTGACGTCGAAGGACACCGTCCATCCACCTGGAGGTGCACTGGCGCTGATTCGGAAGCTGTCGGCACCGTTGCCGGTGTTGGTGACGCTGACCGTGGTCGTGCGGGAACTGCCCGGCTCGATGTTGGACATCATGCTCTGTGGAATGGACACCGAGGCGCCCTTGGTTTGTCCAAGGGTGATGCGCAATTCTGCCTCACAGGCCACCGTGCCTCCGTCTCGGCCTTGAACGATCACCGTGGACACAGAATCAGCATCAAGGGAGTCGTCTGGCTGGATGTTGAGCGTAAAGGAGCGTTCATCGGAGGAGGTGTCGTAAGGAAGCAGCCCGGAGGAGGCCCCGTCGACGCTGACCCAGTTCGCCTTTGGGCCGGTCCGTGCAACGTTGATGTCCCACTCGGCGTTTCCGGTGTTCTCGAAGGTGACCTGAACCTGGCCCTGCTTGCCAGGATCGACACGGATGCTGGTCTTGGAGAGGCTGGCCTCACAGGTGCGAAGTTCGGGCACTTCGAGGGAAATTTCCTCCGTGTCGCTGGCGTTCTGCGAGGGGTCGTTCTGCACCGTCGCCGTGATGTCCCAGCAGAAGGTCTCTGCGTCTTGACCGTTGGGCACGGTGGTGGACACGACCACAGGCTCCGTCTCCTCGCTGGCGACGCTCACCGATGAGGGCTCAAACGAAATCGAGAAGTCGTCCACGCCTGCACAACCCGGATCGTCGCGTTCGCTGGCGGCGAACACAACCNTGGCCTCGGCACGACCTGTGTTTTCGACTTCCATGTCCCATTCGACCGGGTCCTCGCCTGCCCACATGATGTCAGCAGGGCCNTCCATGCGCAGGTCAACGCCGTACACGACGCTGCCCGATCCGTCCCCNGCTTCGGTGGTCACCGTCCGTTCTTCGTTGGCGGGTTGACCGGGCGGCTCGGGAGGTTCGGGCTGCTCTGTGGCGGCGGCGGCGATGGTGGTGTCACAATCGCCCTCAGCGGTCTGNGTGAGGGTCACGTTCATCGTCGTCTCCTCGTAGCTGCCCGCGTCAATGGGGCCGNCAATCTGTTGGATGACNGAAGAATACTGGCCACATTCCTGGGTCTGGGCCTCGCTGGCCGAAAGCTGCACGGTGACCGGGTTNGAACCCGTGTTGTAGACGCGCACGGTGTATTCGCCTGATTCGCCGGGATTGACGGTCAGNGTCGAGGGGGTCACGGTCAGGACAATGCTCGCGTCACGTCCGTCCGCTGNGACCGGCGCGAGCGTCGGTGCAAGGCTCAACAGCATCAGGGAAATCAGAAGCACGGCGCGGGCTTTTGTGCCGGTCGGCGTCCCGTGCATGCATCGTGGTGGAGCCCTTCCCATGAAAGACCTGCGCCTTGGCGCGTCCCTCAAGCATTCAGGAATTGAGCCTTCGGCGTGCCGCATTTCGGACATGTTTCGGGGAGGTGGCAGCCTGGAGTNCCGGGCGGGTGGAAACGAGCACCNCAGGACGGGCAGCCAAGCATGGGGCCGCTGATTGTGCCACGGCATGCCCAGCAAGGTGCCGTCGTCACNGCTTGAGGTGCAGGCGAGGGTTGGACCGCCGGCGCGGGCATGGGTGCAACCGCCACAGGAGCGGAAGCCACCGCAGGCATGGGCAGCGGCATCTTCGGCACAGGGACCTCCGCTTTCTTGCTCCCGACCTGACGCAGAACCAGCACCCCCGCGATCACGAGCAGCAGCACTGCAGCACCGACCAGNNCAGTCAGCGCNCCCGCACCTTGTCCNTCATCGGTCACCGCGCGCGGCGAAATCAGCGTGACGGTGGTCTCGCCTTCCAACATGACGTTGTTGACCTCGAGGGTAAGCGGAGCCTCTCCGCCCAGCGTGCTGGTGTAACTCACGCGAAGCACCCTGGTTGCTCCNGGTTCCAGGGTGAGCGTCGAGGCACCGTCGATGTCGACCTCCCAGCCTTTGACCGCGTCAAAGACGAGGCGTTCGTCGATGGCCACGTTGCCGGTGTTGGTCACGCTCCAGGTGATCGTGCCCGCCTCCGANGACGTCGCTTCCGTGATGCGGTCAAGACGTGCATCNAGGCGTGGGTCCTCGGCGACGAGCATGGTCACCTCATCACGCCGCTCGAAGCCTTCTCCGCTGAGGACGATGGAGAAGGACGGTTCGGTGTTGGCCGCGAGGGANGGCGGAAGCACCACATCACACCCGACGATGCGGAATTCCCCCTTGGCTACGTCACCCGGTGCTTCGCATGACCCGAACAGACCTGGGTCGAGGTCGAGTTGCACCGAGGGGGTCCAAGGGGCGTCACCGGCATTGCCGACCAACCATTCGAACCGGAGGGTCTCACCGGTGGGATGGCTCCCAGAGCCGAAGGGCGTCGTGTACTCAGAGCCGTCTTCAAGCAGCAGGCGATTGAAGTCGAGCGTNGGATCGGGGAGTTGCTTGACCTCCAGCGNCGACGTCCAGGTGAACCGCCCTTGGGCATCGCTGAAGCGCACCTCAAGCGTTCCTGATTGGCCGCTTCCATCACCCACCAAGGTGTACACCACGTCGACAGTGTCCGTCCAACCAAGGCTGATCGGTTCAAGGGCATTNGANACGCTCCACCCNGAAGGCAGTTGGAAGCTCGGCGTGAGGTCGAGGTCCATGTTGCCTCGATTTTCAAGGCTNAGGAAGAGGCCCACTGTCGCATCGGGTCGCAAGGTGGGGAGGCTGGAATCCAGTGTGATGGCGACGTCGCGGATCGACATCACCTGCATGGGGATGTCCAACGACGTGGACACGGCCGGGTCGGTCTGCGAGATGGCGATGAGGGTCACCGTTCGCTCGGCTCCGGCCACGGTTTTGATCGACGGAGGCACCACCGTGACGTTGATCGCTCGTGCTGCGTGCTGGTCCATCAGTCCGGTGGAGCCTGAGGAAGCCCCAGGTTCCGAGCCGAGGTTGTCGAACCCTGCGGACCAACCGGTTGGAGATTCNAGGAAGAGGTCGTACCCAATCGGTCCATTTCCGTCGTTGGTCAGGGTGAACTCGAACGTGGTCGTATTGAGCGGGTGCACGGGAACGACGCTGTAATCCAGCGTGAAGCGAGCTTCAGGAAGTGGGGGNACGACGAGACTNAGGTTGTAGGGGTACGAGACGCCGTTGTCAACGTCAAGGCCGGTCAGCGGGATGAGGTATGTCCCCGGTTCGGGGCGTGCTTGGTGGACNACGGTGACGGTCACGTAGTCTTCACCACGGCCTTCAAGGGTGAAATTCGCAAGCGTCAGACCGACGTACCANCCNGGCGTGAAGCCGTCCGTTGTCCGAACAGGCACGCCGGCCGAGAGGGAGGCGTTGGTGNCCAAGAGGGCCGTGTTGGTGAGGGTGATGTTCCATGATGACGTGGTTTGNGTGGAGGACGCNAGGCGAAGCTCAGGGTCGACGGCCGAGACCTTGACGCCGGGTGCGCTAACGTTGACTTGGGTGACCAAGTCGTTGTTGTTCTCCTGAACCTCGTCCACCGTGTCATCAGGATCAACGCGGACGATCACTTCGGACGTGCCGGCCACCGTTGGCGTCCACGTCCAAGGCAACGAACGGATGGAACCGGGGAACAAATCCACCGTCGTTCGGTCCAATTCCGCGCCGTCAACCAAGAAGGCGACATCGATGGCTTCTGCCTTGACGTTGCCCATGTTCATCACCTCGGTGGTGATGGAAACAGGGTCTCCGACCTGCGGGATGCTGACGTCCATGGTGAAACTCGTGGGCACCATCAACGGGTCTGGACGCAGGTCGTTCACGCCTTGACCGGACACCGCGATAGAGTANGGCTGAGAACGGCTTCCAGCGTGGTTGGAATCCTTCACCTTGACCTCCCAAATGCCTTGCTGGGCCGCGTCGATGAGCACCACTTCGACGTTGTTGAGGGTGTCTCGGGACCCGGCCTGGATGCTGCGGCCGTTGCTGAACACGTTCCCGAGGTAGGTGGTCCCGTCTGGGGAGGTGACCTCNAGGTCGAGGTCGTTGACCAGTTGGGTGCTCGAAANCCGCGAGCCGCGCTCGTCCGACCATGCCAAGACGACTTTGAACGGGCTGCTTGANGCGCTGACGTTGAACACGTAGGTCTTGCTTTGACCGGTGGAAGACAGCAGCGAGCGGTCGTCCACCCAAATGCCACGCCCACCGGTCGGCGCGAGGGTGTCACGCAGGTTCACGCGCCCCCAGCCCTCGTCGTCGTTGGGGATGTTTCGNGTCCCCATGTCCTGAGCGCCAAGGATCANCAAGGCCTTGACGAGGGCNCCTTGTGGCTCAGGGCGCAGGGCAATCTCCACGAGGTACTCCCGCACGAGCGCCGCTGCTCCAGCAGCGTTGGGCGTGGCCATGGACGTCCCGGTGTATTCGAGGTAGTACTGGTTCGACCACGAGGCGCTNCCGGTGTCNCCAGCTTCCTGAGCACGGCAGGAGCGGACGTAACCTCCGGGAGCCACGACGTCCGGTTTGATTCGCCCGTCGTCGGTTGGACCACGGGACGAGCCCGACATCATCGTGTCCGGCGCACCGCTGTAGCGGTTCTGATGGTTGCCGACCGTNAGCGTNTTTTTGGCGGTCGAGGGNGCNCCCACCGTACCGGTTCCNGGCCCATCGTTGCCTGCGGCAAAGAGCACGAGGAGACCCTCTTGATTTGCATGCGTGCGGTCATAAGCCGCGGTACGGTCGTCGATGTCCTCCGCGGAGGAAGTGTACTTGCCTTGGTCGCTGACTTGAGAGGAGCCCCACGAATTGGTGTGAATGCGGGCCCCTTGGGAATAGGCTTGATTCAGAATGTAGTTCAAACTGGGCGAGAGGAATTGCCCGTTGTTGTCGTTTTCCATCGCTTGGAAGATCAGTTCAGCTTGCGGGGCGACCCCGGCATAACCCCCACGGCTGCCATCGCCAAGCACGGTGCACGCCACGTGAGTACCGTGCCCCGAGTGCCTGTCCGCGGTGGAGCCGTCACCGACCACGTCGGTGTTGGACAGCACGCGTGCACCGAAATCGCCGTGATCCGCGTCCAATCCGGAATCGGCCACGGCCACGATGACCCCCGAACCGTTGAGCGAGGTCGTGAAGCCGTTGGCCACGTTGCTCACCCGCATGTGTTGCCGGGCCTGATCGTTCGCGATGGCAAAAGTCGGCTCAGGGCCGAGCCACATCACGGAAGGTTGCAGCGCCAGGGTGAGCAGGTCCGTGGTGGCGAGGTCCCCGCGCCAGCGGCCCACGTCCACCGCTTCTCGCCCTTCGAGGGCCACCTTGGCCACCTCGTCCAGATCTTGCTGAATGGCATGCTGCCCATGGTTCAGGTGGACCACGGCGATGGGCCCGTCAACATCACGCCACCCCTCAAGGCGAATTTCGGTGCCTTGCAAAGCGGCCTCACCTCCGNTGAGCAGCAGCACGTCCAGCAAGGCATCGTCGAGGAACATGGCCGCAGGGACGGTGTGCANCGAGCGTACGGCGGTCATCCCGTCAAGGGCAGCAAAGGCCGACGGAGGCGCCTGAAGGAGCAGGCCAGACGGCGCGATGAACTCGCGAACGGCCATGCCCTGCACCGCCGCGAACTCTTCGCGAGCCACGGTCAACGGCATCTCAAGGTCCACAATCACCAGGCGCAGGTCAGGCCGAGGGNTCAGCAAGGANTCNGGCAAGGGGCGGTCGATGAGCAGGCCCTCGTCACTGAATCGACCGAGCCGACTGTCGGCNAAGGGAGCACGGTCGTCCAACACAGACCTCTGGTCATAGGTGCCCGCAAGGGAGCGATAGGTGTCGGGCTGCACCTCAAAGAAGGTCGGGGCCCATTCATCATCGCCTGCGGGTTCGTCACCCTGCGGAACCGTCAACCCCGACCATGTGGAGAGGATGAGCAAGAGGACCAGTGCGACCGGCCTGAGGGCACGGCTGCTGGTCATGTGACCAAGGCCTCGCGAGACCGCTATATCGCTTGGGGTAACCTGCACGGCCATGCATCAGAAGGGCCACGTGCGTCGGTCCGTGCGGTCGGAAAATTCCTCCGAGGCCCATGTGCCAACGTCGTGNCGCCACGTTTCCTGATGGCTTGCACCCTCGTAGTCCGTCCACGAAACNGTCGTTTGCACGGTGTAATTCGCCCACACCGTATGCCCCACGACCTTCATTTCCAAATCGTCGCCAGCCACGGANCTGTGGGCGGAAAGCACGTCAAGAAACACCGACATGCGCCCCAATTCCTCCCCCGCTTCGTCCTCAAACGANACGGTGACCTCGAGGTCGGTNACCGCCCTGCTGCCNGAATTGTGGATTTCGGACATGAGGATGTGCCCTCCGTTCTGAATGTAGACCGTGTCGAGGGTCAAACCGTCACGGGGCAGCACCCAGTACCAACCGCTCAACAGCAGACCCAGCAACACAATCAGGCTGAGNCCAGCGAGGGCCACCTTCGCGGGCTCAACCTCGCGGCGCAAGCGCTGGAGCCGATCGGCTGCGTCTTGCGCGGCGCGGAGCACGTCCTCCTCGTCTGTCGAACCGTCACCGTCCACCTTGTCTCGGAGGCGTTGCAGGATGCCCTCCTTGGTGGGCTCGGGGTTGAAGGGAACGTCCGCGCTCAACCTCACACCACCCAAGCCAGGCCGCTGGCCACGGCAGAACTGATCGGCTCAACCACGAGCACGTGACGTGTTTCCACGGCGCCACCGGTCAAGGAACCAATCAACGACAGGTCGCTGGCCATGCCGTTGACCCCCACGCTTGAGGCGGTGGGCAGGATGCCCGTGAACTGGGTGTCGAGCAGCACGCCACGGCCGTCAATNGNCAAATCGGACATGAACGGAACNCCCTCAAGNCGTGGCTCGCGGTCGGCCGGCGTCAATTCAGCGTTCGCCGTCGCGATGACGCGGCCGGTGGTGATGCCGTCGAGGATGATGATCGGATACACGCCGCCCACACGATGCATGTGGATGGTTGCACCCTTCAGGTCCTCACCGACCACTTCCATGGATTGAATCGTCAAACCGGGACTGGAGGGCACGTCCGAGGCGCGGAGGTACAACTGTCCGACCCCCGAACCGCTTGANGCAACCTCNACGCCAAANCGTTCAGTGGTCTTCAATTGGAAGCGNGAGGGCAAGTCTTCGGCGATCATCAGCACGTCGCCTTTGCTGTCGATGGCCTTGCCGAAGGCCTGAACGAAGAGGTCCATGTCCTCGCCGTTTGAGGTGTAATCCATCGTGAACAGGCCNTGGAAGGAGGTCTCCGCGCGGATGTCGTACACCTCGGACGGTTCGGCGACGAGGTAGAGCTGGCCGGGGAGGTCACGCATGAAGACGGTGGCGGGCCACCAGCGTCCGTCGACGAAACGGTGCTGTTGGATCATCAGCGCCTCAGCCGATCTTCCGTCCATCTGGAAGTCCTGTGGNACGGTGACGTTCAGGATCAGCTTGTCCCCAATGGTGGCCGACACGTCCGTGCTGCGAGGAACACCGAGAATGAGGGCTTCAGAACGGGTTTGCGTGGTGTGATCAATGAAAACGGCGTGCGCCGAATCAAGCGGCACACCCACGTCATAGCGCATGTCGAGGGTCAAACGAGGGACGGTCAAATTCCGCTCTTGGAAAAACACCGCGTCGAGCAACACATCGTGGGCGTTCTGGGTATCGAATCCAGTCAAGCGAAGATCNACATCCTGACCTGAAATGCCCTTGACGAGGACGGTCATGTCCTCATACAACGGTTGCCATGAGGTGAACGCGAGGTCGAATTGGTAGGTGGGGACGCCCTCGACCATCCTGAAATCGTAATCCAAGTCGATGGCGCCTGCGGGCAGGGAAGGCAGCCACGTACGGACGTGCCATGCGCGTCGTTCGGTCAAATCAATGCCCTGCTCACTCCAGTTGTCAAGGTCGTAGGTTGCTTTCTCGTCCTCGCTCAGGCGACCGTCCGCAAGGACGGTCATGAGGTCTCGAGCGCCNANCATGCCAGCGGATTCGAGGACGAGCGCTCCTTGTTCCTGCTCGTCAGCCGTCAAGCGAGCGTCCTCCCANGCGGTCTCGAGGGTGACGCGCCCAGAAAGCGTCAGCCGTTCCAACCGGCTCAGGTTGAGGGCGACGTCCACACGCTCGTCGGCCTCCACGGAAATCCCGTGGACCCACGACGGCTCAGGTGGCGTGGTGCCTTTTCGCATGTCGGCGGTCAGGTTGAACGCTTCTCCNGTCTCAAGGTCCATGCCAATGGCNAGGTCGCTCTCCGTGCTGACCGACCCACCAAGGTCCTTGGTCAACGCATGGATGAAGTCGTTCGCCACGCGACCGAAGGCGACCAAGTCNCCGAGGAAGAAGGACAGACCCTCAACGCCTTCCTGATCACCNAAGTCAGGAAGTTCCAGACCATCGGAATCCACGCCGCCGGGCACGGCCACCTCGATTTCAGCCGGGAGCGGTTCAATCACGNCNCGACCGTTCAATCCCAGCANGGGGTCGTCGTACGCCGTGGTGTCCTCAAACAGCAGCCTGAGCGGTGCAGANGACGTTCGCTGCATCTCAACGCGGCTGTTGCCCTCAGGACCGAGCGCACCTTCCTCCAAAGGAGAGAGGCGGCGCATGCGAAGCACGTCGGAAATCTGCACAGAGAAGCTGGTTTCGTCACCGTCCACCGAGAAACGAACGTGGTCACCGTCCATCGTCAGCGGCACCGTGGCGTTGCTGGACTGGATTTCAACCGATTGAATCGGCGTACTCGCCACGTAACCGACCTCAGAGCCGAGCACCAGTTCGAACTCGGAGGGAAGGCCCACCAAACGAAGCGCGTTGCGTTGGTCGCCGTCTTGTCCACCGTAGGTGATGGTCCCAATCGGGGCGCTGGCCTCGTAAATGAGCCGCTCTGGTTGTTGCACCAAACGNAGTTCATCGGGCCGATTGGAAATCATCGCGGCCTGCTTCTGAGCGGCCGACATGTTCGGTCCATCGTGCGAGACGTGCCCGACGATGAGGGGTTCCGCGCTGGAACCCTTCAGCTCGAGGATGCGTTCACTGGTCAGCGGATCAAAGGATTGNGTGACGCCAGAAACNCCGCTGACGCGGGCGCTCATCGCCACAGGNACCAACGGGTCAACAGGCCCAGAGCGGCCCTGCACCACACCAATGGCGGCGTCGCTGGAGAGGAGCAGGTGATCGCTTTCCGGCAGCCATGGTTGGTCGCTCGACGACAAAGCAAACCCGAGGGTGCCGACCTCTGCCGGTGTCCGCGACTCCCCGGTGGACCATGCGGCCTTGACCTGCGTGTAGCACGCCACTTCGACGGTTCCGCCCGCGCTGCCTGCCGTGCCGACCACGGCACCTGGGATGCTGTTCACGATGGTCCCGAGGTCGAGGATGATCTCAACCAAGCCAAGCAGGGCGTTGTCNAGCACTTGTGAGATTGCGCTGAGGTCGCTGTTGTCCGGCCGTAACCGTTCAACACCGCTGGTTCCNAGTTCGAAACTGCCGGACACCACGATCACCGGTGGGAGGTCTTCGACCACCAGGGTCATCGACGAACGGTCGGGCGCAAAGCCTCCTCGTTGGAAGCTTGAACCGAANTCAAGCATTGGAATCCAATCCACGGCAGCGACCACGATGAGCGTGTTTGGCGGTGATGCAGGGTTCACGGGAAGGGTGGGGTCGTTCACGTTGGTCGTTGCGTCGCCTGAGAANTTCTTGATCCCGATGAACAAGGACAANCGGTTGGGCACATCGCCGGGCAGGTTGATGCTCCCCGGAGCCTCGCCAATCATCGTAAACACGGCATTGATTTCTTCCTGCGGCAGGGAGCCTGAGGGCAAGCCCCGAATCCAAATCCTGGCGTCGGAGATGTTGCCGAAGGCGGCGTCACCTTCAGGCATTTTTGANCGGTCCTCGAAGTAGTGAACGTAGACGTCTGCGTCTCGGTCGCTGAANACCTCCACCGTGTCGAAGGTGTTGTCCCCGAAGTTGTCGTTGCGCAAGGTCAGGTCAATTTCNGAGGGCAGGCGCCTGCCGGTGTCCTCAGGATGGAATCCNGTGTCAATGTAGGCCAGTTCGAGCACGTCGGGCACGCTCCCGTCGTTCCGGGCCACGTCGAAGTGAACGAAACCGACGCCNACNCCNAAGGAACACCGGTCTTCGTGGCTGTCCACGCGAGGCTGATTCTCAGGGTCGTACCAATCCTCGTCCGAACATTCCGTTTGCAGGCTGCCTCCGGGCGCGTCTGGGTTTTGGATGGTGATGGCGTAAGGTGCGGAAATGGAGGTCAGTGAAAGGGTGTCTGCGCCAACGCCTCCACCGAGCAGGTCCANCACCAGTTGGCCCACATCGGTGACGGTGTCCGCGATTTCGAAGGTGATGCGGTCCAAACCAACGCCAACGCGGAATTCGTGCGGAGGTTGCGTGAAGCGCGTGTCGATGACGATGGAGTAGGACTCGGATTCTTGCACCGCGAAATCGAAGGCGAAGCCCTTGAGCAAACTGACCTCGAGGAAGGCCATGTCGTCCCAAAGCGGATCAGCGGCGTCAATTTGATGCACGCGCCACTGGAAAATGGGACGAATCCACAGGGTTTCTGGAATCAGGCCCGGTAAAGGCCCGACGCCGTCGCTTGTGGTGATGTCCCAACCCTGGCCGCGCTGAAGCAAACCTTGGACCGTCAATTCCACGATGACGTCATCGGCTCCATCTCCGTCAATGTCGATGTAATTGTCGAAGAGGTTGAGGTCCGCACCNAGCGTGATGTCGCCGGTGAAGGTCCCTGANGTCCATGTTTCGTAGGACGGGCCGTCGTTCTTCGTGCTGAAGTTCAGGTAGATGGCGTAGGTGTTGATGCCGATCGCGAGGGGGTCGGTGATTTCCCAATTCTCCACGGAAAACAAGGTCTGGAACAAGTTGTCCGGAAGGCCCGCCCCGCTGTGGTTTTCAGCATCCAGCAAGAATTCGTAGGCGCGTGGGTGGTCCGGTTCAAAGGGCGTTGAATCCCTTATTTCGAGGCCGTCAAGGAAACGTTCCGCTTCGACGATGGCGTCCCCTTCCCGGACATCCCGCGCCGCGGCGTTCACCGAGGACAAGGTGCTGGACGCCATCTCTTCTGCAATCAGGTCCGAGCTGCTGACCGACCGGTCTTCGAGNAATTCGTCCANTGCATCAAGGATGCCAAAGTCGTCCGTGGCCACTTCGGCNGTGGTCACGGGTTGAACGATTGGGATGAGAAAAAGCAGCAACAGCACGACGGCAGGAGCCCGCCGTTGCACCTGGCTCGGCCGAACTCCAGGATGGAGTAGCCTTGCGGCGTCCCGCTGCATGCCTTCAGGCAGGCTTCGCCCGTTGTGAACCCTTCCCTGTCCTGCGTCNGCTTGAACGCTTACTGCGGCCCATCCGTTCGCTCTTCGAGCATGTCCACAAGGCCAGCTGGCCATTCAAGCCGGCCGCCCGACGAAGCTGTGCTCCTCGCAGGCGCAGCAGCCACGTCCGCTTCATCCTGAGCCGCTGAAACCTCCGTGTCNTCAACAGGATTGAACACAGCAACCNGTTCTTCCGCNGCCTCTTCCACCAAGGCTTCGAAGCCAGCCATGCCNCCAGCGTCCTCGTNAGCACGGCCGCCAAGAAGCGNCTGNGCCATCGCATCCAACGCCACTGGTGCGGCNGGAGCAGAAANGGTGGAAGCCATGACGGGTTGAACCGTCGCACCCTCCGATTGTGCCNGGCCGTAAATGGANGTCATCTCTGCAGCCTTGACCTGCTCGGCCGATTCCTCAGCGGTTGGAGCGGGGGTTGCGTGCTGGTCAACAGGCCCGCTTCGACGCAGCCGAAGCNTCACCATCCCTACAGCGATCACGACCAGCAGACCCACGCCCGCAGCGATGAGGCCGCCCGAGCCTGACGTGGACGGTGCCGCGTTGACGTCGACGTTCCACACCGTNCGGNCGGTGTTGCCCGCAGGATCGAACACGGTGATGACCACGGCGCGTTCCCCGGCCGAGTCAAAGGTGAGTTGCACCTCCTCGCCAAGCAGGTCAGCATCGTCGTCCGGCACGCCGTTGCGGTCCGAATCAGANAGCGGGTTGATGTCCCAATGCACGCGNAGCGTGTCGGCGGCATCCACCGGGTCGTCCACGCTGACGCGAACCACCGTCGAAACGCCNNCATCCACCGAAGCAGGCAGCGCGCTGACCGAGGTGGCGGAGAGACGAGGCGCGGTTCGNTCGACGACCACCACACGGCGTTCGAGGACGTCGGTGTTCCCGCTCGGGTCGGTGACCGTCAAGCGCACCGTGTGNTCGCCTGAGTCCGCCCAAGACGCCACCAAGGTGGTGTTTTGACCGTTGGGTGCACCGTCGANGGCCCATGCGCAGACGTCCACCCGGTGNTCGTCGGTCGAGGAGGCACACGAAAGGCGAAGCACGGCCTCNGGGTCCAAACGGTACCCNTCGTCCACNGGCTGTTCTGCACCCAAGGAGGAGATTTTCGCCGTTGGCGCCACCACGTCCGTCACAGACACCTGATGCTGAGCCATGGCGGTTCGGCCGTCCACGTCCCTGACGTGGACGGTGACCGTGTAGGTTCCAGGTTGATNCCATGTTGCGGAGGTGCTTTTCGCTGATGCCCACGCACCGTCGTTGGTGGCGTCACCGTCGTCGTCCTCGTCCGTGTCCGCGTCCAAATCCCACGACCAGTCCACCAAGCGGTTGAGGCGATCGGGGGTCGATGAGGCNTCCAACAGAAGGGGCTGCAGCANNGTGGTCGAGCCGTTGCCGTCGTCTTGAACGNTCGGATTCATCGGAGGATCGAGGGTCAGGCGTACCGTNGTGCGCAGGTCGTCCGNTGGTGCTCCTCCGANGATGGCGTCACCGCTGTCCAGCATGAGGTGCATCGGCACGCCGTCCAAGGACGGAGGCACCGTCCAAGTGAGCGTCGAAGANGTGGNCACGTCGAGCAAAGCGGTGCCCNNNTCAGGAGCATGCTGCCCTCCAGATTCCCATGCTGCCCGTTGTGCATCGGTCAGAAACGCGAGGTCNGCGGAGCCGTCCAGNGCCCANGCNTCAACCTGNATNGANGTNCCTGCNTCCAGCACGAGNCCNNCGTCTTCGGTCAGCCACGTGCTGGTGTTGGCNAGCACGGCGTAGAGGTCGTGCACCACGGTGAGGGAACCGTCTTGCAACACGCTGACCTGAACGCTGATCTGAGCACGAGCGCCTCCNTGGTCGCCCTGTCCTTGGTCTCCGTCATGCGCGAGGTTGTCCATGACCATCGACCACGACTTCGCGTTGATGGAGGCGGGGACCTTCCAATGGAACACCTGTTGACCGAGCATCGACTCGGTNGACACCGGCGTGGTCATCGCGTTGCGGTAACTCTGACCGAGGTCGTACGGCGCNTTNCCCGCGTCATCGAAGANCAGCACGTCCACGGCATCGTCGGCGACGAGGATGTCGAAGGCCAGCACGGTGCCGGGAGCATGCACACCAAGGTCGATGTNGAGGCATGACCCGGCATCGACCGCCACGGCACCGGAGACCTCGTTCAAATCCGCCGAAGCACAATCCGGGGCTGCTCGTCCTTCGACTGCACCGGCCACAGGCATCGACGCGAGAAGCATCAGCACCAACAGAGCACCACAAAGGCGACGCATGAAGCCCACATCGCTGCTGCGGCTTTCAACGTCTGCCTTCCACGAGCAGACGAGACTCCCATCCCACGTCCTCACGTGAGAGGTGGTGAACCGTCCCGTCAGGCTGGACGGTCAATCGGTCGCCGTCGTTCAGGGCCACGCATGGAACACCGCCGTCAAGCACGGCAGCGGCCTCAGCCAGCGAAGGGCCCACGTCGGCCAAACGGGCACTGAAGTGGGTCAACGCCAAGCCGCGCGCCTCAAGATGCAAGGCCGTGCGGGCGGCCCCCGCCGCCGTGCTGTGAAGGTGGCCCTCCGCTCGGTCCGCGTGCTCCTCGAGGTAGGTGGCTTCGTGAACGAGNACATCGGGCCCCGGCAGATCGCTGTCCAACCCGGGGGAAGCCGTATCGCCAGAAACGACGAGGGCCGTCGAAGGCCCGTCAACGCGCCACCCGCAGGACGGAACGGAATGGCGGGAGACGAGGGGGGTCAGGCGGTGCTCGGTCCATGCGGCCGGTGACCATGCGGCCGTGGATTCAACCGTACCTTCCGCGGTCACGTCCATCCACCGGCCGGAAGCGACGTGGCCAAGGCGCCACACGATGGGGTAGCCNAGCAGTTCCTCGGTGGCTCCGAGGTCATGCCAAACNCGCATCTGGCGCCAGACGTCCGAGGCGGCCAAGCCTTCGGGAGGAAGGCTGTGGAATCCGTGCTCCTGCAGATGATCGAAGGTCTGCGCATCGACCGGACCGGCGACCACCAAGGGCTCCGTTCGGCCGTCGAGCCCCGAGGTTTGCAGCCAAGGCANGAGGCCCCACGTGTGNTCGAGGTGCCCGTGGGTCAGCAGCACGGCAGCGACACGTCGGCTACGGAGCCGCGGTGTGCCCACTTCNGATTTCAAGTGTCGACGTGCGGCGGTNAANCGGTCCTGGAANCCTTCTCCAGGGTCNATNAGGACNAAGCCTTCAGGGCACGCCAAGACCGANCCGCTGACCGCCCGCTTNGTCGTCGGACGCGCTGAAGCGGTCCCGAGCACGTGCAGNTCCAACATTGGCGCACCTCAGGGAAGCGGGATTGGCGTTTGCGGGAACCAGCGCAACACGACGACGTCACCGACGCCGCGGATCCACCGCCACGGCACCGCGACGTCAATGCTCTGTTCGACCAGTTCTGCAGGCGTCTCGGTCACGAAAAGATGGGAACAGGCCATGCCTTCCAAATCGATGACCGCATCGTGGACGCGGCCCAAACGACGCCCGTCGGGGAGGTAGACCTCCTTGCCACGCACCGCGGTGACGTCCATGACCCTCCCTCATCAACGAAGAAGGGGGTCCGACCTTGAACCCAACGTCGCAAAGACGGGGCTCACTTGCCGCGGTTGAGGTTCGCCTTGAGCGAAGGACGGAGCTTCTCAGCGCCCTTGCCCTTGCTGCGGGAGAGACCACGACCGCGCTTGCCGGCGGAGGTGAGGCCACGGGCCGCACGGCCGCGGTGGCTGTTATGGCCGTTCGCCCGGGAGAACACGCCAAGTTGTTTGTCGGCGATGATCGCGGGGTGGTGGGTGTCGATGAGGATGACCTCGTAGTACTTGTGCTTCCCATCTTGGCCGACCCAGTAGGAGTTCAGGACCTCGAGGTTGGGGTAGTGGCGGGCGCAGCGCTCTTCGGCGATGCGCTGGATGTTCTTGCCCATGGTGATCTTGCGGACACCGGCCTTGGAAGGCTTGCGCTTCATGTGCACCTTGCCCTTGCGCAGGCCACCGCGGCGAACGCGGGTGCGGACGACGACAACGCCCTGCTTGGCCTTGTA
>NZMM01000013.1 GCA_002694585.1 Methanobacteriota archaeon | reverse complement strand
TGAACACGACGTCCTGCGTCGGGTCGACGTCCACCTCATCTGGGAACGAGGCGCCACCGATGACCATCGCCAGGATGCCCAACACCATAAGGGCGGCTCCGGAAATCAGCGTCCACTTGGCTCCTCCGTGCATGGAGGAGCATTCAACGGCCCCATCAAGACGCTATCGGCGAACGCCGTGGACAGTGTTCAAGTCCTGATGACGGCGGTTGGGCTCCATGGAGGGCCCTGCGCTGGACCCCGCGGACCTCCTCGGTCCCGACGGTGAGGATTGGCGCGTGCCGGTCACCGAACTCGAAACACGGCAACGCGAACTCGCCCGCCGTTTGCGTGAGGCTGACCTGCCTGGGATTCTCATCCAGCACCCCATCGACCTGTACTACTACGCCGGCGGGCGTCAGAACGGCGCGCTCTTCGTGCCGGCAGAAGGCGCCGGCGGTGCTGGCGACGCCGGCGGCAACGGCCCTGTTGGCTTCGTCCGTCGAAGCCTACGACGCGCCGTGCACGAGGCCGGTGGCGACGATGCCCCGCACGAGATCACGGCCTTTCCAAGCTTACGGGCCTTCGGTGAAACGCTCCGCGAGCGCGGCGTGAGCGAGGCCCCGGCTCTGCAGCTCGGAGAGATTCCGTCCTCCTTTGCCGCCCGGTTCTCCACGGCGCTCTCAGGATTGGGCGTTTGCGGTGACGGCACCGGCGTGGTCCACGCCCAGCGCGAGTCGAAATCCGGTTGGGAATTGGCGTGCATGGAAGAGGCTGCTGGGGTCCAAGTCCGCATGTTCGAAGCCGTCGAAGCCGTCGGTGGCGAAGGCGTCTCCGAACTCGACCTGGTGGCCGCAGCCGAAGCCGTTAGCCGATGCGAGGGCTTTGCCGGGCAGGTCGAGATGAGGCGCTATCCGCTTCAATGCGATCGTGCAGTGGTCGTCTCCGGGCGTTCAGGTGGTGTTTCTTCCTTCTTTGACTCCGCCGTCGGCGGCGTTGGCCCGCACCCGCTGTCGGGCATGGGAGCAGGATTTGCCAAAATAAAGGCCAACGAGCCTGTTTTGGTGGATTTGGTCCACCTGCACCGCGGTTACGTGGTCGACATGACCCGCATGTTTGTGGCAGGCCGCATGCCTGAGGTGTGGGAAGAACGGCTCGAGGACATGATCGCCGTCAAGGACACTGTGGTCGACGTGCTCGACCGCGGTGAAGACTGCAGCCAAGCATGGCAGGAAGGCTTCGCGCTCGCCGAGGAATTGGGCCATGCCGACCACCTGATGGGCATGGCCCCCGACCAGTCCCGCTTCCTCGGCCATTCGGTCGGTCTCCAGCTCGATGAAGCACCCGTTGTTGCCCAAGGCTTCGACCGACCGATGCCGCTCGGTGGCACCATGGCCATCGAGCCCAAGGTGGTGCACACCGAGGGCTGCATCGGCTCTGAAGACACGTGGACGCGTGACGAGGACGGACTTCGACCCCTTACGGCCGGCGGCGCCTGGCCATGGATCACGACGTGGTGATGCGCATGAACTCAGCAACCGATTCCGACACCGTGTGCACGAAGCAAGAAGGCTGGACGCTCGAAGACGTGGGCAAAATCATCCCCGTACGCGTCACCCCAAACGGCTCCTACCGCAACGAACCCGTCGTCCACGTACACTGCCATATGTGCACGGCGGAATTCATTGGCCCCGCGCGCGAAGCAGGCGGTTTCCTCGGCGGACACGAATGTTTACACGCGTGGGAACTGGCCCAAATGATGGGGCGTTCCGACGGTTTGGTCGAGTGAGGCCCAACGGTGCGTTCATGTTCCTCCGGGCGCAGCGAGGAACATGCCTGCCAAGCCATACTCCCCTTCGCACATCGCGGCGGTCGCTGGCGGGTTCACCGAGTTGCGGCTTTCCGGCGCCGTCAAGGCCATGCTCGTCGAGGCCTTGTGCGCAGAGCTTGACCGCTTGGTGCCGCAAATGGAAGCGGCCACGCTGGCGGTGGACGAGGAGCGCAAGACCCTCGACGACGCAGCCCGAACGAGGTTGAATTACAACCGCACGCGTGAGTTGATGATCGACCGTCTCGATGCGCTGGAATCGGTCGGTTCCGCCGCTGTACAGGGCGCAATTGAGCACCTGGAATCCTACCTCGCGACCGTCCTCCAGCAGGCGGGCGAGGCGGCCGGGCGAGACCGGGTGGCCACCATCAAAGATCGACACCTGACCCAAGCTCTTAGCCATCTTGCACCAAGCGAAAGCAACGAGGACGACGAACCGGCGCCCGTGGTCGGTGCCGAAGCCGTCATCGCGCCTGAGCAGGTGGTCGTGGGCTCCGGGGGCGGGATGCTGACCGAGGGTGCTTTGGTGTCGATAGCAAAGAGTCACGCGGGCATGCCCGTGACCCTTGAGGCGGCGCGGGAGCTCCTCGATTTGTACTACATGTACGTGGACCAAGTCGAGGCCGACATCATGGACGAAGCGCGCTTCGGAAAGGACCCTTCTCACCTGCTCGAGCACATCAACCGCATGCGGACGCTGATGGGGCTTGGCTGGATGAGGCGGATGCTTCGTGCCGCCGCCGATGAAGCCCGAGAGCGCGGGTACCGCCGCATTGACATCGAGCAAATCGTCAACATCGATCCTTTTGCTGAGGGGTGAGCTCGTGCTCGTGCCTGCGGCGGGCCAGGTGGCTGCAGCGCTCGATGTTCCTCATGTGCTGCTCCTGATCGGGAAGAGCGGCTGCGTGCGTTGCACCGATTTGGCCGTGGCTGCCGCCGGATGGTCGAGCGAAGACCGCCGTTGTGTGCTCCTTCACCTCGACGATGAGGCAGGAACGGAAGCCGTTGGCCTCCACCCCTTCCTTGCACACCTCGACCTGCTTCCAGCCGTTGTGCCGCTTGAGCGCGGCTCACCGCTTGACGTGGTCCACGGGCACGATGTCGAGGCCTTGGATCGAGCTTGGGCGATGCTGGAGGGATGACCGTGCTGACCGCCGTGCTGCTTTCCGCGGTCCTCTCTGCGGTGGTGGCCATCGCCGTGACCCTTGTCATCGAACGTTGGGGCGGCAGGATTGGTGGCGTGCTGGGCACCATTCCGACAACGATCGTTCCCGCCGGCATCGGATTGGCGCTGGCCTCCGATGAAGCAGCGTTGGCTGCGAGTTTGGCCGTGGTGCCTTATGGGATGCTCATCAACGGCTGTTTCCTGTTGGTCTACGTGCTCGTGCCGCCCCGTCTGTCCAGCGATGGAGGCGGTGCACTGGTGCTGACGAGTACGACGGCCCTGTTGGTGTGGAGTGCTTTTGGCGCGCTGGTCTTGCTGGCCTTGGATCCGCTTTTGCTTCGTGTTGCGCCCATGACGTTAGGGCTGGTGGGCACGCTGGCCCTCGCGGTGATGGGCGTCCTCGTCGCTCGAGGCCCTCGTCCTGCTCCTGCGGGCCATCGTAGCCCAGGGTCAATCGAAATCATGGCGCGGGGTCTGGCCGCGGGCACCGCCATTGGACTGGCCGTGTACCTTTCCGGACTCGGGTTGCCCTTGCTTGCCGGGTTGTCCTCCGTGTTCCCGGCCATTTTCCTGACCACCATGGTCGGGCTGTGGGTGTCCCAAGGTCCGGACGTGCCCCTCGGTGCGGCGGGGCCGATGCTGCTCGGCTCAACGAGCGTGGCCGTCTATGCGTGCCTTGCGATGTGGTCCCTTCCTGCGCTTGGGGTCTGGTGGGGCTCGGCGGTGGCGTGGGGTTTGTCCATCGCCGTGTGGACCCTGCCCTGTTCGTGGTGGGTCATGCGCTCGGATTCAGCGCCCGCTCCCACAGCGCCGGCTCAGGCACCCCAGTGATGCGAAGTTCGACGGCGCTGATGCCGCGAAGCGCCAACAGCGCGTTNCGAAGGGCCTCAAGGTCGTACAGGCAACACGGGCAATGCGGGCGCGAGGGTCGAACGGTCAAGCGGCACTGGCCTTCGTCCCCAAGATCGATCTGTTCCACCCGCTCGACAAAAGGCGCTCCCCCGTGCGGGTCTTGCCACGTGCGCAAGCGCTTCGCGAGGCGCTGTTGGAGGGCACGCTGCCGGGCGCTCATGCCTCTGGCTCCTCAAGTTCCGCCTCGGCCTCGGCCAGCCGAAGACGCTTGAGTTGCCCTTCAGCCTCGTCGAGATGCGCNTGGCACATGCGCAGGAGTTCGCTGCCCTCCTCGAACATCTTCACCGTGGCCTCAAGGTCCGTGCCNCCACGCTCCAATTCGGCCACGATGGCTTCCAAACGCTGCAGNGCTTCGCTGTAACTCGGGGTTTCACTCATNNTGTTCACGTCCTGTGCACGTCCTCGACCGCGGTGGTTACCGTGCCGTCGGCGAGGTGGACCAAGAGGGCATCGCCCACCGCCACCTCGCTGACCGAGCCGATGACGTCGCCGTCCGGTTGTTGGAGCATGCCGTATCCACGCTCCAGCACCCGACGAGGATCGGTGGTCCGAAGCGCAGCGCCGAGCCCTGCCAACCGNTCGCGCTNCCGNCNCAGNTGCNNNTCTGTGGCGCGATGNAGCGCATGCCGGTGTCCNANCAGCGTNGCGGTGGCCTCGCTCACCNGCACATCCACGGTNTGGTTCANGCGGGNGCGNAGGTCGGCGAGTTNATCNCGGGCNCGTGTCANCCCAGAAACAGGNGCGCCCGCCAAGCGATGGCGAAGCAGGCGGTGATGCTGCCGTGTTTCGGCGAAGCGCCGGGCGGCCGCGGCTTCCAGGCGCAGCGCGAGGTCATCGTGATGTTGCTCCAAATCTGAGCGAACGGGCACCACACGTTCGACCGCATCAGATGGGGTTGAAGCCCTGACGTCTGCGACAAGGTCGCTGACCAGCACGTCCGATTCGTGGCCTACGGCGGAGACCACAGGCACGGGCATGCTGACCACGGCTCGAGCCACCCGCTCGAGGTTGAAGGCCCACAGGTCTTCGGTGGACCCGCCACCGCGACCAACGATGATCACGTCAACGGGCGGCACGCCAGAGGCTGCCGCGTGCACCGGGTCAGCGAGACGTGCCGCGACCCGCAGGCCACGCGCGAGCTCCTCTGCAGCCTTTTCGCCCTGAACGAGCACGCCGATGACGGTGCGTCTCAGCCCCGGCCACCGGTTTTCAGTCAAGCGCAGTACGTCGGCCTCGGCCGCAGATTGCGACCCGATGACGATGGCAACGTGGCGNGGCAGTGCAGGAAGCGGACGCCGTGGCCGGTCGAGCACGCCCTCGGCCTTCAGCGCGGCGATGAGTTTCCTACGCTCGGCCTCCAACTCACCGATGGTGTCNACCGCATGGATGGACGTGACCTGCAGTTGGAGTTGTCCGCGCGCGGGGTACAGGTCCACGCTTCCAATGACCACGACCTCGGCGCCTTCCTGAAAATCCGTCNTGGGTGCTCGACTCGACCACATCACGGCGTCGATGGATCCGTCATCGTCGCGCAGCGTGAGGTAAACGTGACCNGAGCGTGCCCGNCTCCAGCGCGCGATTTCTCCTCGCAACATTTGGTGCTGNAAGGTCGGCTCTTCGTTCAGCAAACGCCGGAGGCCGAGGACGAAGCGACCCACTGGAAGGGCGCTTCCGAGCACCTCCGGGGTCAGCATGCGAGCACATGCCCGTCGGGCGTTCATCAACGCATGGGCTCGTCGTCTTGAGGCGGTGCGCGGTGTTCTGCCTTGCGCTGATGGCGTTCCTCCACTTCAGCCAGCTTGAGGTGGACCTTCCTCCGAAGGGCCCAGACGATCAGGGTCACGATCAGGACGTTGAGGACCAAGAGGAGGGTCTCTTCGATGCCCCACGCCANACGATCACCTCAGATGGGTGGACGGATTTCGATGTCCACGTTGCCGGTCGGTCGTTGGATGCACCCTAGGCGGGCGCCTTCGTCCACCAGAAAGTCGTCCAGCCCAGGGGGCAANGGGTTGGGCAGCNCNACGACGCCGTCCAACAAGGTCACCATGCACGAACCACAGGTCCCNGANGTGCAGTTCGTGGGCAGGCTCAACCCCGCTTCCAGGGCGTGTTCAACCAAGGTTTGGTCTGGATCGGTTGGCGTTTGCCCGAGCAGGGTGGCGCCGCGAAAAAAGCGGACCAAGGGACCCATACGGGCACCTCAACGGTCCTTGAACCGCGTCCAGCGGCCGGTTTGCTTGTTGAAGTAAAGGCCGGCCTTCTTCATCCACTTGTTGAACTTCGTCGCACCTGCGCCGGTTCTCAAGATGAAGTCCTCACGGTCTTCTTGCGCCTGAATGTAGCCCTTGGCGGCAATGGTTTGGTCGATCCAGTCGTTGATGTCCATCAGGCCACCGACCAGAGCGCTGGATTCGACCTGTGCGGTCATGGCGTCAGCGTCAGCGTTGGTGGATTGGAGGTCTGCCTCAATCAGGCGGTTCACGCTCTCGAGGTCCATGCGAGCGGGCTTGGGTGGGACCGGGTTTCGAGGACGGCGNNCCTCTTCCACCGTGATACGGTTTGCTCCGTCCAAGCGGGCCATGACGCTGACGATGAGTTCGGGTTGGAAGCTGGTCTCGCAATCCCAACACATCAGGGCATACTCGTCGGGGCGGTCCTCGTCNCGGGACTGGCGTGGATCCATTTCCTCGTTGCACATGGGGCAGGCGTGCATCACCAGGGCGGGCACGTGCTTGCGTCGGTAATCGACGATGTCTTGCGGCGTGCCGTCGAGTTCGAGCATCTCATGATCGCGTGCTGCTTCGAGCCCACGGGTTTCGAGTTGGTCGCGAATCTTGACCTTCAGGTCGTCTTTGGTCTCGTCCTCGAGGTTGTCCTCAAGCTTGACGATGAGNTCNACNGTCTTGCCGAGCCGGTTCATGACCAGTTTCTGTGCNCGGAAGGATTCGACCTTGGCGATTTTGAGCCGTTCCTTCTGTTCTGCAAGCTCCGCGAGCACGTCTCGGCGCTCGCGCTGGAAACGGATTTCCTCGATCTTGCTTTCCTGCTTGCGTTCAGGAGCCAGAACCTTGGAGAGGAAGCGCTCTTTGCCGTGGGATTGTGGCCCGGCCTTGATGATTTCAAGGACACCGTCGGCGATGTCGGGCTTGAGGCCGTAGTTTTCGACCANCATGGTCTGGTCGATCTTCTTGAGNTCGCCAATCTTGAGGCCAGCATCGGCCAACTGCATGGCCGTGGTCTCGTCAATGCCGCGTCGAAGCAGGGCCAGGTAGGTGTCTTTCTTCGCCATAGAAACCCCTCCGCGCAGGCGATGCGTGAAGGCCCTCCCATGAAAAGGTGCCTTCTCACCGGCCATCCTCTGTTCAGAGGTTTTCAACCTCAGCCGAGGCAAGCCGTTGGCAGAACGCGCACCACGCCTCGACGCTCAGGTCCTCGGGGCGCAGATCGAGCACGGGGTCGTCCTCCANCGTGGCGAGCGCGGCTTTCCATCGTGCAGCGTGCCAGCCGGGCAGGCGGGACAAGCGGCGTGGCGGCCGCCGCAACGAGGTGCGCAGTTTGCGGCGGCGATGATGGAACGCGGCATGGACCGTTTGACGGACCAANCGATGGTCGACGTCCGTTGGGTGATCGNTGGGCCNNAGCACGCACACGCGCGACATGACGGCNGGAGGAGGTCGGAAGGCCCCCGGCGGNACGCGTCGNTCCATGGCAGCCTCCCATCCGAGGGCCGTGCNGATGCCGAGGCTGCCCCGGTCGGCGGCCGTGGCGAGGGTCAACCGCTCCGCGAATTCCTCCTGAACGAGCAGGACCACGACGTCAGGCGCACCGTGATGCTGCCTGTGCTTCTCNAGCGCATCGATGAGGGGAGANGAGATTTGGTACGGGATGTTCGAAACAACGGCGTCGATGGTGTTCGGCCACGTCGCTNCCAGCGCATCTCCTTCGGTCAGCACCAACCTCTGCTCNTCGATTTCTTCGGCAAAGGTCGTCCGCAGATGGTCCACCGCCACGGCATCGATTTCGATGGCATGAACCACGGCTCCNGCGCGGAGCAGGTGNTCCGTGAGGGTTCCCGGTCCCGGTCCAATTTCCAACACCGTGCGGCCCTGCAGGTCGCCCGCCATGGTGGCGATGGCGTTGAGGTGTGTCTCATCGATGAGGAAGTGTTGGCCGAGGCTCCGGTCGTTTGGTTGCCGGGCTTGAAGGCGGGCGACGAGGTCGACGGCGCGTCTCATGCCTTCACCGGCAGGAGCATCTCGACAAGCCGTGGTTGGAGGTTCCGGTCAAGGATCTCCTCTGAGAAGCGATGTGCGAGCGCGCCAGCACCGTCGAGGCCACAGGCATCGTCGAGGGTTTCGANGGACGCAAATCCNCCGTTTGCGCGTCGTGCCTCGACCATTTCTTCGGCCTTCTTCGGGCCCACGCCGTTGAGCAACTGGAAGGCGTGCGTCTTGCGGTTGATGGGTCCAGCGACGTTGTAGAAGCCCTTCAGGAAGTGCGCGGCGTTGGCCTTCACCAANTCCGCCATNGCGAGCGGGAGTTGCTCTTGCGCGGCCGGGGACAAGCGTTCGAGCTTGGCCACGCCAAGCAAGCGCTCGACGACCGTGCGCTTGCTGCGGTCGTCGCCGATGTACACGCGCTCGCCCACCGCTTGGAATTCNGCGCCTTCCACCGTGGCCACGCGACCGAGGGTGCCGTCGTGTTCGGTCACGACCACGAGCACGCTTTCGCCGAGGTCGTGTTCAACGACACGCGCCCAGGCCGANGCTCGAAGCGGGTGGTCCTTGGGCAGGCCCTGCGGGGCGCGCGGGCGCTGCTGCCGCGCTCGTCCACCGTCCTTTCGGGGCTGACGAGGCTGGCGAGGCTGGCGAGGGGCCCGAGGCTGACGCGGCTCCTGCTTGGGTGCAGGTTGGGGCCGGCCGTAGGCGGGGGCCTTCCATGAGGTCGGAGAGGAGGTTTCCTTCTCACGACGGTTTGGGATGTTGACGCGACGGTCTCGTCCGGGCGAGGACATGGGTTCACCTCAAGGGCGGACTCACTCAAACCCGACGTGCTGGGCAACGAGTTCCAGCACCTGCTGGACGTCACCGTCCGAGACGGAGATGCGGCGGCTCGCGGTCACGGCGCGCACGGCATCTTCGGTTTCGGGGAGGAGTTCAGCGATNTTGGCGGCCAAATCGTCGTGGCCTTGGAANACGTCGATTTCGAGGACNGCGCTCAGCAGGTCTTGGTACACCTTGGGGTCGGTCTTGTAGCCCATGCGCTGGTCGCTGGCGGCCCACTCGGCGTGCTGAAGGGCAGCCGTCTGTTCGTAGGTGAGTTGCTTTCGGCGGCTTTCGGCGTCGAGCAAAAGNTCGCGCACCGTGGCGAAGTCGGCGTAGGTTTCCTCGTCGCTCATGGTCTCACCTCACTCAAGCGGGCGCAGGTGCTCTGGGCGCGCGATGACGGTCTTCTGCATGTTGCCGTCCTTGACGGCAACGATCCAAGCCGCACCTTGGCGGCGCTGGATGAAACCGGTGCGGCCTTGGAAGCGGCGGTGGGGCATGCCACGCTGTTGACCACCGTCGAGCACGATGGCCACGCGGTCGCCCTCGGCGTAGTCGTGCATGACGCGGGAGATGTTGATGCGGGATCGCTCGCTGCGACGGCGGCGAAGGATGCTGCGGGTACCGACGCGGAGGCCGTGTGAGCGCTTCATGTTCCTCAATTCCTGCCCATGGTGAAGAGCGTCAACGCCTTCAGGGCATCCTGCCGACCATCGTGCCTCATTTAAGCGCAACGGATGAACGAAACACCTCAATCGGCGTGGATGTCCGCCACATCAAGCCACAACACGTCGCAGCGTGCGCGGATGAGTGCGGCCACCGAGGGCTGGGTGCGACCACCGTCGCCGTGCACGGTTTCTTTGACGTAGGTGCCCGATTCGCAGCGCAGGGTGAACTCCACCTCGATGTGGCCTTCGTCCATGGTTTCGACGATGGCCTCGCTGGTCTCNAGCACCTTCCTGCGGCGCACCAAATCCGCCCGGCGGTGCGCAACGCGCTCCGGCGTCCGCTGGGCCAACATGGCGCCTTGCAAGCCCTGGATGATCTGCTCGATTTCCTCGGCATCGGCCATGTCCATCGGGGCGGCCTCGGCCGGCGCGGCCGCGAGGAGNCGATCGACGAGGTCGGCCTTGGTGCCGGCCACGGGCAGGTCCTGCGCCTTGGCGAGCTCGACCAGTTCGGCTTTCTTCATCGCTTGGAGCGTGGCCTCATCGACCACAGGAACTTCCGGTTCCGGNTNAGGGATCGGCNTGGTCGCNGGTGCGCCACGGTCGCCACGTCGCTTTCGTNGGCCTTTCCGCTTTCGTCCACCGCGTTCTTGGACGTCCTCTTTGGTCANGTCCATCGGAGCAACGAGTTTGGCGTGCTCCTTTTCGGACAAGGGGGCAAGGCGGAAGCGAATCGCNTAGGATTTCTCGGCCGCGGTGTCCTTGACGCGGACCACCTCTTTGCGGCTGGAGGGGCGAAGGGAAGTCACTTCCACCGCGCCCGCTGCGGCCTCGTTGATGGCGTCCATGGCCGCCGCGGCATCGACGCTACGGCGCATTGGGGATTTCAGTTCAACCACGAAGGGTCGGCCGCGGCCGAGGCAGCGCACATCGATGTCCTCACGCCCCATGCCATGGAAGGCATCGTCCTCTGCTCCAAGCATCTCGCGAAGCGGGTCGGCGACCAATTGCTGCACGCTCGTGGCGTATTGCAAACCGGTGCCTTCGCAGCGGTCGCATCCACGGCCCTTGCAGGCACGGCAGGGCCAGCGCGTTTGCGGCACGCCGCGCTCGAGTTTGCGGTAGCGCCCGTAGAGGTAGACGGAGCGCACGTCGAGGTCCACGGTCAGGGTGGTGACGTCGATGATGGCGAGGACCTCGGGATTCTCAGTGACGATGCGCACGTCGTCCATGCGCGTTTTGATCGCNTCCGCNACGAAGCCAACCAANGAGGACTTGAGGGGATCAGAGCCTCCAGCTCCGTATCGCTTNCGCATGACGTCTTCTTCCTCCATCTGGTCCTTTGGGAAGCGAGCACCCACCTGCAGTCGGCCAATTTCACGGCCTTCGAGGGCCTCGACAATCAGATCCGCCAGCAGGTCCACTTCGTCGAAGAGGTCCTCGCAGAAGGGGCAGAGGCCGACACGCTCCTTTGCACCCTCAAGGTGCGGGTCNCGACCAACGACGGCCGCTCGAATTTCGAAGCCAGAATCACCCATGCTCTGATCGTAGCGCTGCTTGCCGCCCAGACGCCCAAGGCAGGTGTCGCAGCAGCCGATCCGGACCATGTGCTTGTGGCCGGCAGGGTTGGGTGCGCGAGGGACNTCTTCGGTGTGCGTGCCCAACTGCTCGGGCTCCTCCCACATTTCGTCGTCGAGGTCGTCGCCTTCGTCGAAGTCCGCTTCCTCNTCNGNGGATTCGGTCTCTTCGACGTTGACGTCGTCCCAAAGGGAGTAGTCCGTTTGTCCAAACCCGGCGGTGGCGTAGGCCGTCCAGTCGTCCTCTTCCTTGGGTTCTTCTGGCATGGTCGTCACCGCCTGACCGGGGGTCTCCCCCTGCGCCTGACGCTNTGGGGGCCGTGGCCTTCCTCTTCAATCGCTCGGCGCGGATTCCCTGTTCGGGCCGTGCAACAACCCGAGGCCCGCGGTTGTGAGCACCANGCTGGCGATCAGGGAGAGCGCGATCATCGTCGCGGAGAAGGTACCGAAGCTTGCGAACAGCCCCATNGGCGAGGTCGCGATGACCGCGAAACCGGCGATGTCGGAGGCTGCTGAGCCGACCAGCGCCGCGCCACAGGCGCCGCCCACAGCGTGCAGCGCTGCGTTGTGCGATGCACCTTCGTTCCGTGACTCGCGATACCGTTCCGTGACGTGAATGCAGTAATCGATGCCAACACCCAGGGAGATGGTGGCGATGGTGACNGTGACGATGTTGAGGCTGGCTCCTGCNAGATGCATCAGGCCGTACAGCCACACCACCACCACCAGGATNGGCCCAAGGGACATGGCGGCCTGAGCTGGTGAGCGCAANCCAATGGTCAGCGTGACGAACACGAAGAGTGTGCCCAGCAGCAGTGAGGATTGCATTTCGTCCTGCATGGNGGTGCTGGCCGAGTAGCGGATGATGGGCCGGCCGGTCAGCATGACCCAAGTNAGGGGCTCNTCCTCGGTGGCATCACCTGGANCTTCGTAGGTTCCTGAAGACAGGTTGGTGAAGACCGAAAGGTCACGCCATATCTCTTCCAAGCCTTCCTTGAGGCTTGGGAAATGTTCCGGGCGCGTGATGCCGAAGCGGATGAGCATCACGTCGTATTCGGCCGGTGCGCCGTTTTCATCCAACCACGGGGTGCTGGGGTTCAGCGGAACTTCAGGCGTGATGTAGAGCGCAACGATGCTGGTGGGGATGGCCGGAATGGACGACGTTCCTGGCACGCCGTTCAAGGACAGGAAGCCGTAGAAGAAGGCCAGGCAATCACGGTCCTCGAGGTCCGGCAATTGCGCTGCCCCGACGCGGTTGCATCCAATGCCATAGTCGTCGGCCTCGAGATTCAGTCCTGCGGCTTCAAAGGGCGCAGGGTCTTCCAGCATCGAGAAGATCGCCAGGTTGACCATTTCGTCGAGGGCGAGGATGTCGATCGACCCGTCTGGCGTGCGCGTGACCTTGTCAGGGACGTCGTCAGGCGTCTCGTCGAGGGCCTGACGGAAGGCTTCGATGCCCGCGAAGACCGCCGGATCGAGGACGTCGCCTTCCAGCAGAAGCATCGCCGGCTCACCCTCGTCTGAGAAACGCTCGTTGACCAAGTTCACGCCAGAGGCGAAGTCCGACTCGGCATCGAGGAAGTCTTCCACCGCGAAATCGCCTTCCAGGCGGGCCATGCCCACTGCAGCGGGCACGGTGAGCAGCAGGGCGAGCACGGCGATGACCAGCGCATGCTTCCATTGTCCGCTCTTGACCGGCACCACCGTGAGGCGCGGCACGTGCTGCTCTTTCTTGACCGGAGCCGTCGAGCGTCCTCGTGCCTCGAGCCATTGGTCCACGCTCATCCTGAGCACCGGCGCCCAAATGCCGGTGAGCAGGAAGGCGGCGAAGATGCCACATGCCGCCTCGACGCCGAAGGAACGCAGGGCAGCGATGTCGGAGAAGAGGTTCGCGGCAAAGGCAGCGGTGGTGGTCAGTGACGTCAGCAGAATGGCGCGGCCGACACGGCGGACTGTGATTTGCGTCGCCTCTTCCGGACTTCGCCCGAGGCCGCGCTCCTCCTTGTATCGATGGAGCGCATGGAGGCTGTCGTCGATGCCCAGCGCCATCACGAGGATGGGAAGCAGGTTGGAAAATTGCGAGCGGGCGATGAAGGAAAACCCAAGCCACTCCGTGACCGTGACCAAGTGGCCGATGAGGCCCTGCATCCACAGCAGGGCTCCACCGAGGGCCACCATGACGATGGCCACGTCTGAGGGGCGACGCAAGGAGACGAAAAGCAGCACCGCGATGGCGAGGCCCATCAGCGCGATCAGGCCCGCACTGGCCTGGAGCTCACGGTTGACTTCGACGTTGACGGCCTGTCCGACCTGCAGGCTGATGCTGTGCTGGTCGTGCTGGCGCAGCATGCCTTCGAGTTCCATCACGCTCCATTCCACAGAGCAGGGACCCCGGCCTTCTTCGACCATGGCGGTGCAGGTGGCTTCGTCGTAATTTGGAGGGTGCAGCACCAATTCGCCTTCGGCCAGTCGGAACCCGCCGATGACCAGCCCTTCGTCGGTCATGCGCAGCGAGGTTTCCTGTGCCGCGTCCTTCCAGGACATCGTCCAACCGGCTTCGGTCATCTCGCCGCGGTCGAGTTGGATGAGCAGCCATGAGGCGCTTGCGGACCAGCGACCTTGGCCGACCAAATCGCTTGACCACGACCCGTCCCCGAGGAGTGTCCCGCCAATGGGTCCGCTGCTGACCGCGTTCATGTCGGCCCGGAAGCCGCGGTCCAAGGACAACCAGCGCAGGAAGGTGTTGTCGCTGGCCTCCACGAGGCGTTGGCTTGCAAGGTCAATGTGGTCTTGCGTGAGGTTGACGTCGTCGAACACCAAGCATTCCAGCTCGCCGCAATCGCTCCAATCGGTGGCGGGGGGCACGTCGTTTCCGAAGGCGTCCTTCGAAGGACGGGTCAGGATGGATTCGTTGGCCATGAAGGCGCGGAAGATGTCGGGCAGCGTCATCACGCCATCGGTTTGCGCGCCGGTGACGTCGTTGACCAACGGCTTCAGCGTGGTGTTGATCGGATGGTTTCGGATGAGGTCCGCCTTAGCGTCGATTTCACGCAAGAGCGTGAGGTTGAGGATACCGCCAGCGGGAGCGTCAATGCCCCCCCATGGCTCCCCGCTCTCGATGATTTCCGTGACCGGTGGGAAGCTGGTGCTGTCGGGTTGCCCGTCCGATGTGCTCGCCCGTGGCACGTTCTCTTCGAGGTCGATGTGGACCGGATCCCGTACCGTGACAAGGAAGGCGACGATGACCTCGGAGGAGGCGAAGGTCTCGTCGATGGTGGTCTGGGCATTCAACTCGGGTGATTCCATGTCGTAGGCTTCCATGTCGATGGGTTCCAACGCCCGCAGGGCGCCCGGCACCATGAGCAAGGTCAGCACCAGCATCACGAGGTGGAGGCGGTTGGCCTGACCCACGATGAGGGCCGGCAGACGATGCAGCCCCGCTTCATCCACGTTGTATTCTCCTTGGGTCGGCATATCAAGCCCTGTGTTTGGAGCGCGTGAGGCTTCACTGCCCGAAGCTCTTCGAACGCTCGACCAAATCCATGTGGCGGAGCCGCCTCAATCCGACCAGCGTCATCGCCTGGGCCGCGAGGAACAGGATGAGGGCGTAGTTGACGACGACGGACAGATCGAGGTCGAGCGCGAAGAAAAACGACCACGTGGAAAAGGAGACCATCATGGCGTTCGCGGCCCACACGGAGAAGAGGCTGCCCGACAAAGCAGCCAGGGCGCCAATGATGACGTGTTCCGCGGTGAGGATGGCACCCATTCGGGGCGTGGAAGCGCCAAGAATGCGCAAGGTGGCGTATTCCGCGTCGTGTTCGGTCAGGTTGATGATGAGCGTGTTGAGCAGAATGACGCCGGCGATGAGCAGTCCAACGCCGATGAAGACGCTGAGGATCTGAGACTGCTGTTCCCACCCCTCCTCAAAACCGTCGCGAATGGCCTGCTGGTCCAGCACCGCAGCGCCGGCGATGCCAGACGGTGCGGCGAGGCCTGCGTCGTCCGAGCGCAGCATCACCATGTTGTAGAGGCCGTCCATGCCGATGGGTTCGGCCACGTCCTCGTGATGCGTCCACAAGCTGCGCTCGAATTCGTCGGCGATGCCGACGATCTCCACCTTGAGGACCGTCACGCCCACCAGCACTTCGACCTGGTCGCCCACGGACCACTCGAGCAGCGTGGCCGCACCGACGTCCACCATCGCTTCGGGGACATCAGCACCGGCGACCGGCAAGCGTCCCTCGACGAGGCGCGTGAGGTGCATCGCATCGGCCTCGTCGGTGCCGAACGCCGTCCGAGCGTGCAGCGTCATCGCGCGCGTGTCGCCTGTGGCGTTGACCTCGGGCACGGTGAGGGCGCGTTCGGTGTCCCATCCTGCGCCCTCGTTGTCGAGCCAGGTCTCGACCGGCTCGGCGTCGAACGGGTTGTAGGCGATGGCATACTGCCACGTGTCAGCATCTTGGGCTTCAATGAAGGCCCCTTCCATCGACGTGACGAGCAGCGCAAATCCGCTTGAGAGGATCATGGCCAAGCCAAGCCCGATGACGGTCACGGTCAAGCGGAGCGGATGACGGAACATCGCCCGCGCACCAAGGGCAAGCGAAGAGGGCAAGGAGGAACTCAGCCAGTGCACCAGCACGCCGGGGCGCTCTCCAGCGTCGCGTCGATCGACCTCCAGCGGTGACATGCGGACCGCAGACCACGCCGGCCAGAGCGTGAAGATGACCACGATGGCCATGACGCTCATGACTGTGGTTACCCAGACGGCAGGGTCGTGGATGACGTCGATGACCGGTACGCTTCCAACGATGGAGAAGTAGTACGGCGTGAAGGCCTCCGTCATTTGCGTGCCGAGGGCCACGCCTGCAAGGCTGGCCAGCAGTCCCATGACCACAGGTGGAAGCAGATAGGCCACGAGCAAGGTGCGGCTCGGGGTTCCAAGGGAGCGAAGCACGGCGATTTCGCGGCGTTGACGGCGCACCAGGCGTTCCAGCGAAACCGCCAGCACGAGGGCGGACACGCTGACCAACATGCCCAACATGACCGGCTGCATCGTTCGGTTGCCTTCGAGGTCAATCCGGAGGAATTCCACCCCGAAGAGCGTCGTTCGGTCGCCGACCCGCATCGTGGTCAATCCTTCCGATTCGAGGGAGGCGGCCAAGGATTCGGCCAGATTCGCCAAGGCCTCGCCTTCACGTTCCGGCGTTTCGGGGAAGTCGTAGGCCGGTGTCCCTTCCACGTCCACCAACAGCCGGTTGCGGACCTCGGGATCCTCACCCAGATGTTCCAACAGCGCGGTTCGGTTCACATAGGCAGCGACGAGGCTGCCGGGAACGGGAACGAGCACGTCGGCTGAAGGTACGTAATACGCATGATCGGGTTGACTGGCAAAGCCCACGATGTCAAACTCGACCGAGGTGCCGTTGAGCACGAAGGTCACGCTGTCTCCGAGGTCCACGCCAGTTTCTTCCTTGACGACGTGATCCAGCACCACCTCGTTCGGGCCCTCGGCGTGACGGCCCCAACCTTCCGCGACGTAGGGACGGTTGATGCGGCCGAGGCCGTCATCGGTCACCTCCATGCCGTGCACAACGAGTGTGGCTGTGGTGAGGACGTCATCGTCGCAAGCCGCCAAGGAACTGCATCCTTTGGCTTCGGCCAGGAAGGTGCGTTGCGCCTCGGAGTGGGCGTACTCACCGCGAATCACCATGCGTGATTCGCAGGCCGCGATGGATAGCCCAGCCGTGTCGGATGTCGAAGCGCACGCGCGTTCAAGCGCTGATGCCTCGTAGGTGAATCCGTCTGGCCCTGTCGCAAACAGGTCCCCAAGGTTGGTCACGTCGTAGTACTCGGCGTAGACCTCATCCGCGTTTCGAATGTGCTCGGCGAACATCACGGAGACCGAACTCGCCAGGATGAGCAGCAGCAGGAAAACGCCCGTCACCACACGGTTTCGTGCCCAATGACGGGCAAGGCGACGAAGCTGCAGACGCATCGGCACTCACTCCTTTCGCTTTGGTCGAGCGGCCTCGGCAATGTCCTTGGCGACCCCGGTCAGGGCCTTTGCGGTCGCCAGTCCGCCGTGGATGGCGGCTTCAACCGGCCGGCGCACGGTGTCGACCACCTCCTCGGCGGTGTCGAGGGCGTCCTTCACCGCCGCCTTGCCTTTGCCGACGATGGTCCCAGCAGCACCTCGCTCGTCGCTTTGGAGGCGTCCGGAGTCGAGGCGGAGCACGCGCGTGGCGTGCTGGGTGAGGCTCTCGTCGTGGGTCACGATGACCGCGGTGACCTGCTCCTTTCGGCAGATGCCCAGCAAGACGTCCATGACCTGCTGGGTCGTTTCGCTGTCGAGGTTTCCAGTCGGCTCGTCACCGAGCAGCAACTGTGCCTTCTTGGCCAGACTCCGGGCGATGGCCACGCGCTGCTGCTGTCCGCCAGACAATTCGGAGGGAAAACGGTCGTGCAGGCCTTCGAGGCCAACCCTGCTGATCATGTCCATCGCGTGAGCGCGGTCGCGCGCCCCGGCGATTTCTTGGGCGAGCATCACGTTCTCGAGCACCGTGAGGTCGCCAAGCAGGTTGTACTGCTGAAAGACGTACCCGATGTTGCGCCGTCGGAAGGAGGCTTGCGCCTCAAGCGCCTTCGCACGGCGGCGTGAGGCCATCGTGCGACTCGGGGCTCGGACCGTGGCCTGCACCAGACGAACCGCGACTTCGACCGGCCAGACCAGCGGCTGAAGCAGGGGGTGGGGCATGGAGAGGGCGAAGCGCGTTGTTTCCAACGCATCTGGCGCCGTGGGCACTTCTTCGCCAAGGAAGCGGTAGGTCCCTTCCGTCGGACTGTCCATGGCCGAGAGCACGTTCAGGAGGGTGGTCTTTCCAGATCCTGAGGGGCCGAGCAGCATCACCACCACTTCGCCTTGTTTGAGGTCCAAGTCGATGCCGTCGAGGGCCGCGACGGTCTCACCTGCGGAGGCATAGACACGACGGACGCCACGGAGTTCAATCAGCGGAGACGTGAACTTCTCAGCCATGGTTGACGCAGCGAAGGTTCGTGTATCAGGTCTTCTATGAGGCGAATACAATGGCGTTCAGCGGACCATTCAAAGGTCGGGCCACCGAAGCGATAGCGTGACACCCTCGGATGCCTCCACGCCCTTCTGGGACTCCGTTGACGCGCCCGAGCAGGTGGCGCCTTCCGAGGCAGCGCCAGAGGCGGTGTCCTTGGGCATCCTTCCCGCCGCGCCCGTGGCAGCGAACACCGAGCCCGATGTTCAACGTACATCGTCCGTTGAGCTGACTGAGGAAGCGTTCGATCAGGAGGAAGTTGAGGCCGGAGCGACGTTGTTCGCCGCGTTCTTTCTCTTGTTCTTCTCCGTGTTTTGGATTGGGGGCACCGCGGTGGCCACGGTGGTCATCACGGGCGATTTGGTCGAACAGCACAGGACCAGGACTTGGGAGGAAACGCCAGGCACCATGGAATGGAGCGGTGTGGACACGGTGACGAGCTGTGACGATGAAGGCTGCAGCGACGAGTATTGTGTGGAAGTGGCGTACACGTACGGTTCCGAAGGGCAAAGGTCTGGAGATCAACTTTCCACCATGGATGATTGCTACGAGTCAAGGCGCTTGGCTGAAAAACTCGTGGAGCGCTACCCTGCTGGCGCTGACGTGACCGTGTACCACCACCCCGACAACATCAACGAGACCGTGCTCGAGACGGGATTGGCGCTTCGCTACATGTGGCTGCTGGCGTTCATGCTGCCCTTCCAAGGGGTCTCGTTGGTCCTTCTCTTTCTGCTTCAGGCGTCTGCCCGTTCCGCCTTGTTCGGCTCTGGCGGTGGCGGGGGCTCATCTTGATGAGGGAGGCGCACGCGCAGCCAACCACGCAGGGGTCGCCCAGCTTGGTCAACGGCGGTGGGTTTAGGTCCCATTCCTCAACGGTTCGCAGGTTCGAATCCTGCCCCCTGCACCATGCTTCGCAGCACACTATTTTCAAGCGCAATCTGGGCAAAGGCCGCGGAAGGTGAGGTCGACGTCCTCGATTGTGGCGAGGGGCTGGGTCTCAGGTTCTGGGCCCTCCATCTCTGGCAACGGGACGTCCCAAATCTGCTCACATGCGGTGCACACGGCATGGGCGTGCGGTTGCAAATTGGTGTCGTAAAGGGTCTCACCCAGGTGTTCGACGCTGTTGAGCACACCGTCTTGTACCATCCGCGCGAGTTGCCTGTAGACCGTGGCCATGGCCACGCCCTCTTCGCTCAGGCTGGCATGAACCGCCTTTGCGTTGGGGTGGTGGTGAAGGTCCATCACGGCCTGTTCGATCAGCATGCCCTGCCGGGTTTGGCGGCGTTGTGGCGTGGGTTTGTCCCCAGCCATCACATCACCCTCTAATTCCTGCTCAGGCCTGTTGATGTGTCTCGCTCAGAACCGATCTGCGTTCATGACCTTGTTCCACGCAGCGATGAAGTCTGCGACGAACTTGCCGTTGTTGTCGTCCTGCGCGTACACCTCGGCGATCGCCCGGAGTTGGGAGTTGCTTCCGAAGACCAGGTCGTAGCGCGTGGCCGTGCGAACATCCGCGCCCGTGGCGCGGTCCTTCGCCTGGTAAGAGTTGCTGCCGGTGGGGGTCCACGCGACACTCATGTCGAGCAAGGTGGTGAAGAACGAGTTGTCCAGCGTATCGCCGCTGCCCCACAGGCCGCGCTCATCGGAGCTGACGCCAAGCGAGCGGAGGCCGCCAACAAGGACCGTCATCTCCGGCGCAGAGAGGCCGAGCAGTTGTGCCTTGTCAAGCATCATCTCTTCGGGCATGACTGCGTAGTTCTGCTTCAGGAAGTTTCGGAATCCACAGGACACGGGTTCCAGCACCGCGAAGGAGTCGACATCGGTGTGCTCTTGGGTCGCGTCACCACGGCCAGCGGAGAAGGGCACGGACGCGCCGCTCGCCATCTCGATGCCGACGTTTCCGGCCAGCACGATGGTGTCCGCCACGCTGGCGCCATGGGCTGCAGCGAGCGGTTCGAGGACGGAGAGCACCCTCGAGAGCTGTTCAGGCTTGTTGCCTGCCCAGTCCTTCTGAGGGGCCAGGCGAATCCGAGCGCCGTTGGCGCCGCCGCGCATGTCCGATCCACGGAAGGTGGATGCACTGGCCCACGCGGTTTCGACCATTTCGGAGATGGTAAGGCCGCTGCCCTTGATGGCCTCCTTGAGGGCGTTCACGTCGTAGGACGTGGAGCCCGCGGGAACCGGGTCCTGCCAGATGAAGTCCTCTTCAGGCACGTCCGGGCCGAGGTAGCGGGCCTTGGGGCCCATGTCACGGTGGAGGAGTTTGAACCACGCCCGCTGGAACGCATCGGCCATGGCCTCAGGGTTCTCGTGGAAGTGCTTCGAGATCTTCCGATACTCAGGGTCGCGGATCATGGCCATGTCGGCCGTGGTCATCATGGTGGGGACCTTGATGGACGGGTCCTCTGCGTCAGGGGCCATGTCGGCTTCTTCTTGATTGGCAGGCGTCCATTGGTGAGCCCCGGCGGGACTCTTGGTCAGCGTCCACGTCTCGTCGTACTTGAACAGCATGTCGAAGTAACCGTTGTCCCATTGGGTGGGGTTGGAGGTCCATGCACCCTCGATGCCGCTGGTGATGGTGTCACGACCAACGCCTGAGCCGAAGTCGCTGGTCCAACCGAAGCCTTGCTCTTCGAGCGCGGCGCCCTCGGGCTCAGGGCCTTTGTGGTCTTCCGGTCCAGCGCCGTGTGCCTTTCCGAAGGTGTGGCCGCCGGCCGTCAAGGCCACGGTTTCCTCGTCGTTCATGGCCATGCGGCTGAACGTCTCTCGGATGTCCTGAGCGCTGAGGAGGGGATCTGGGTTCGCGTTGGGTCCTTGTGGGTTCACGTAGATGAGGCCCATCTGGACCGCTGCGAGCGGGTTCTCGAGGTCTTGGCGGGTGTCACCGTATCGGTTGTCGCCGAGCCACTCGTCTTCGCTTCCCCAGTAGATGTCGTCTTCTGGGTGCCAGATGTCGGGTCGTCCGCCGCCAAAGCCGAGAACGGGTCCGCCCATGGATTCGATGGCGATCTGTCCGGTGAGGATCAGCAGATCGGCCCAACTGATNGCGTTGCCGTACTTCTGCTTGATGGGCCACAGCAAGCGGCGCGCCTTGTCGAGGTTGCCGTTGTCGGGCCAGCTGTTGAGGGGGGCGAAGCGCTGTGCGCCGGTTCCACCGCCGCCGCGACCGTCGCCTGTGCGGTAGGTGCCCGCAGCGNGCCAGGTCATNCGGATGAAGAAGGGACCGTAGTGGCCGTANTCGGCAGGCCACCAGTCTTGGCTGTCGGTCATCAATTCGTGGAGGTCGGNCTTGAGGGCTTCGTAGTCAAGCGTCTTGAACGCTTCAGCGTAGTCGAAATCNGGGCCCATCGGGTTGGACTTGACATCGTGCTGGTGGAGGATCTTGAGGTTGAGGTTTTTTGGCCACCAATCTTCGTTGGTGCGCATGTCTTTCGTGGAGTGGGTCATTCCGCCGCCATGCATGACGGGGCACTTTGCATCGCTGTCGTGGGTACGCATGAGCGCACCAGCGCCCCCCGTCTTATAGAATTGATTCTCATTCTGAATAAGGACAAANATCCGNNNTAGCGTCTTCTCCGAACAACATTAATTCCGGCGCCCTCGTCGGGGCAACATGGTTTCCATTGGCGACGCTGCACCAGACTTCACCCTGACCGCGACCGACAAGAGCAAGGTCACCCTGTCCGATCACCGAGGTCAGCGGGTGGTGCTCGCGTTCTACCCCGCCGCCTTTACGGGGGTCTGCACGGCAGAAATGTGCGGCTTNCGCGACTCCATGGCGGCCCTCAACGATGCAGGTGCCACGGTGTTCGGCGTTTCGGTCGACTCGCCNTTTGCCAACGGTGCCTTTGCTAAAGCGAACGGGCTTGAATTCACCCTCCTCTCCGACGTTCATCGTACCACGATCAACGACTATGGCATGACTTTCGACAACTTCACGATCGATGGATACACTGTGGCCAACCGCGGGGTCGTGGTGGTCGAGGCCGACGGGACGGTCGGTTACGTGTGGATCTGTGAAAGCCTCGGCCAGGAACCAGATTACGACGAGGTTGTCGCGCATTGCGCACAGTGAAACCGAGTGGCTTCCCGATTCTGGGACCTCTTCGCGTCACGTGGTGCACGAGAACCCGGTGGCGTTGACGGCTTGCACGATGGCGTTCGTGTCGCCTCCTTCCACCACGTCGACCAGGCCGCGTCCAAGGTCGTGGTCGATGTGCGCAGAGCGAACGTCCGGGCGGGCTTCGAGGACGCGCTTGACACGGCCAGAGCAGCAACCGCAGGTCATGCCACCAATCGTCAGTCCAAGCATGGGCATGNCCGNACCACCACGGCATGCGATTTCAATGCTCCCAACGGCGCGGNGTCCACCAGCGCAGCGTCAAACTGTTGGCCACCACGCTGACGCTTGAGAGGCTCATCGCCGCGGCCGCAAAGGCGGGTGGAAGCAACCAGCCCGTCCAGGGATACAACAACCCCATCGCCAAGGGGAGGCCGACGAGGTTGTAGCCAAAGGCCCACGCGAGGTTGGTGCGAATCTTTCCGACCGTGTGACGGCCGAGATCGAGTGCTCCTCTCACGTCCATAAGGTCATCACGCAGCAACACCAGTTGCGCGGCGTCCACAGCAATACCCGCGCCGCCGCCCATNGCGATGCCGAGGTGCGCCGAAGCGAGCGCTGCGGCATCGTTGATGCCGTCGCCGACCATGGCCACCGTCCGNCCCTGCTCGCGGAGGGACTNGACGGTGTTCCCTTTCTCATCGGGAAGCACATCGGCCAGCACGGTGGTGATGCCCACGTCCTCTGCGAGGTGTTCTGCGGTGGCCCGCTGATCGCCGGTGAGCATGATGACGTCCAAACCGGCGCGCTGCATGCCGGCGATGGCCTCCTTCGAGGACGGGCGAAGGTGATCGCGGAGCTCGAACCATCCAAGGACGTGGCGGCCGTGNCCGACCATCACCACGCCAGCACCGGNCTGAGCCCGAAGGAGCATCAGCNCGCGGCGTTCCTNGTCGATCTCGAGGCCAAGGTCCAGCATCATGTCCAGGTTCCCGACGGCCACAGAGCCATCCGGTGTTTCACCNCGGATGCCCTGGCCGGGCTTGACGATGATGTCCTTCACGTCGGGAAGNGGTCGTTCAAAGTTGGACCATGACCACCGCACGGCCTCCGCGATGGGATGCAGGCTGTCCTGTTCAAGCGCTGCAGCGAAGCCCAGCATCTGCGGAATGTCGCCATGGAGCAATTCGATGTGAGCGATGCGGGGCTTTCCTTCGGTGATCGTGCCCGTTTTGTCGAGCACCACGGTATCGATGGTGGTGCTTTGCTCGAGGGCTTCAATCCCTTTGACCAGCATCCCGTGACGCGCCCCGATGCCCGTGCCNACNACCAGGGCGGTCGGNGTCGCCAATCCCAGCGCGCACGGGCAGGCGATGACGAGGGTGGAGACCAGCACGAGCATGCTCTGTTCCACGGGCGCTCCGGAGAGGTACCATCCAACGGCCGCCGCCACGGCCATGACNATGACCACGGGAACAAAAATGCGTGAAATNCGGTCGACCAAGCGCTGAATTGGAGCCTTTCCGCCCTGTGCGGCTTCNACCAAGGCAATGACGCGGTCGAGGAGGGTGGCGCCAGCGGCTTCCGTCACGCGCATCATGACGGTGGCGTCCACTGGGCTGGACCCGCCGTGCACGTCTTCGCCGTGCTTGACGTTGATTGGATAGGCCTCACCCGTGAGCGATGAGGTGTCCATCAAGACGCGATCTGAGACCAGCACCCCGTCAACAGGCACCACCTCGCCCGGTCGGACCCGAATGATGTCGCCGGGCGCAAGGGCTTCGATTGGCACCGCCGTCGAAGGTGCATCGTCCGTTTCCCCGTCCACCTTCCACGCCTCTTCTGGACGCAAGCGCATCAGCCCGTGCAAGGCGTCGGTGGCCTGGAAGCGGGCGCGCGCCTCAAGCCAGTCTCCCAGCAGAAGGAAGGCCACAATGAAGGCGGCACCGTCAATGAAGACCATGCCGTCACCCAGGTTAAGGCCGGCAAAGGCCGCGAAAATGACCGCCATGCTCCACAGGTAGGCCGTACTGGAACCAAGCGAGACGAGGACGTCCATGTTGGCCGAACCTCGACGCAAGGCGCTGTAGGCGCCACGGTGGAAGCGAGCACCGGCCCACGCCCAGACGATGCCTCCGAGCACCAAGGCAACGAGGTGGTTCATGCGCACCCCCTCTGGTGCAAGGGCACCATGGCCGTCCATGCTCACCAACCCGCTCGGGCCGAGGTGACCGAGGTCTGGGAGCCACATGGTCAGCAGCATGCAGGAGGCCGCGGCCACAAGCGCCCAGGCCACGCCTTGTCCTCTGCGGCGGAGGTCGGCCTGGCCTTGCCGCCGTCGCTCGAGGGGGTCCACGGGTCGGGATGCACCGAACCCGCCACGATCGATGGCTTGGATGACCTCGTCGAGGGCGGCGGCGTGCTGCAGCGCGACCACCGCGCGCTCGAGGGCCAAGTTCACGTTGACGGACTCGACGCCTTCGACGCCCATGGCCAGGCGTTCCACGCTGGCCACGCAAGCACCACAGGACATGCCGTTGATGTCAAGACGGTGCATGGAGGTCATGCTCATGCCTCCGCAGCGCTGCAGCATGCGTTCATTCGACCAGGACCCGCATCGAGGGAGACGCAGCCGCACCCGCAGGTGCACATCCATCCGACGCTGTCCCAGCCTTTCCCACCTTCAGCGCGCGTGTAGAGCCGCTTCATTCTGCACCCGCAGGTGCAGACCTCCGCGGTCACTCGCGCCATACTGTTGCGTGGAATGTAGTCAATATAAACCGTGNCGATTGACTACAATATGNCCTCAGACCGGTGCGAGGTCGAGTTTCCCNGTCCAGAGATCNAGCCCTCGAAGCCGGCAAGGGTAACGCTCGCCAAGGCGCAGCAGAGGTTCCGGATGNTCCTCGCTTTCCACCACAAGGCCGTGGTCATCAATGTGCAACCGGCTCTTTTTGCTNAGGGCGCTNAGGTGGAGGCGGCCGTGCAAGGCGCCGTCGTCGTTGAGGTCAAGGTGCACGAAGGGCGTNCGCAGGGAGACCACCCTTGCGGGCCATGCGGTNGTTTCNGTGGTGGTAAGGTGNAGGGCGAAGGCTTGGTCCACGGCCTCCCATTCGAGCCGCTTCGCGGACCATGCTCGGTCCCCGCAATGGCCCGCCAATGCTTCCATGTCTTCGGTGGCGTGCGGCCATGGCTCGTTCCGCATCAGGGCCTTCAACTGCCGNTGAGCCACNAGGTCAGGGTAGCGTCGAATCGGACTGGTGAAGTGCGCATAGGCGTCGAGGTCAAGTCCGAAATGACCGGTGTTGGTGGCGGTGTAGCTCGCCCGTTGCATCAGCTGGAAGAGGCTCTGGTCCACCACGCGTCGCGTTGCCCCGGTCAGCTCACTCGCCGCGCGTTGGGCCTGGCGCAGGGCGTCGAGCATGGCACGACGGGCCTCTGGGTCAATCACCTCCGAACGGTGGTTTTCCTCGTCAGGCTCGGTGTTGGATTCGATGGCGATGCCGCCCGCCCAACCCGACAACAGGTCGGACAGCTCCTCCGTCGAGGTTTGGCCCGAGGTCCTATGCGACGGCATGGGGAGTTCGATGTTCACGTCCAAGGCCTTCAGTCGGGCGTTNAGCGCCTCNACCTCGACGCGATCGGGNGGCAGGTGACACCGCCACGGNAAGGGTGCGCCGGCTGAACCAAGCANCTCTCCGACCGCCGCGTTGGCGGCGACCATGAAGGTCTCAATCATCGCGGTCGCGTCGTTTGGANGCTTGATGTCCACGTCGATGTCAGCGTTCCCCCTCAGGCGGGGGCGCAGTTCTGCNTGATGCANCTCCAGCCGCAGATCACCCTCACGCATGCCCGCGGCGAGTGCGAGGAGATCGGCCACCTCGCCGCNTTCCAGCACCTCGTCGTAGGAGCGGTTGGCCCTGACGCGGATGACGGCTTCATGCGGGACGCACGCAGCGACGCGGGTGCCGTCGAGGCGAAGTTCGAGGACCATGGCACGACGGTCCACGTTCGCCCGAAGGCTGCACAAGTCGTCNGCCAAGCGTGGAGGAAGCATGGGCAACACNGCGTGTGGGAGATAGACGGACGTGGCCCTGGAGCGGGCCGCTCGGTCCAGTGGCGTGTCCTGGCGCACGTACGACGCCACGTCGGCGATGGCCACCCACAACGTCTGCTTGTCGTCCGAGAGGCACACGGCGTCGTCGAAATCTTTCGCGTCATGCGGGTCAATCGTCACGAAGGGGAGGTGGCGCAGGTCGGCGCGTCCGGCCGCAACATCTGCGTCTCCGTCGACCTCTTCGAGTGCATCGGTGACCTCCACCAGGTGCGGTTGCCAGGCCTCTGGGAAGGGATTGTCGCGCTCGCGGGCACGTTGCCTGAGCCGTGCTTCAATCAGGGCCAGCGCATCCATGGCGCCGGCGGCATGCAGCAGGTGCGCCACGTGCGGGGCATCCTCGCGGAAGCGGAGTCCGCTGATGCGGCGGGCCCACGCGATCAGCGCCTTGTTGAGGTCAAAGCCGTCCCACGTGAGCACGCGTTCTCCTTCGATCAAGGTCCACGCCTCTGGCCAGGACTCCAGCGGAGCCTCGAGCAACCAGCAATGGAGCACTTCGGCGAGGACCTCGTTTGGGCCTTCCGTGCCGTCGAGATGCGCTTGCCACCGCTGGCGGGCCTTCGATGCGGCCTCGATCGTCTCCTTCGAACGCAATCGCACACCGGCATCGGTGCGCGTCAACCGCTGTCCTCGCTTGGTGGCCTCGCTCAAGGACGCGTCGAAGGTGGAGCGGGCACGCCGTGCATCAGGTCCCTCGGTGGGGTGGCCTTCTCTGGCACACACCACTTTCCAGAGTTCATCTGGAGCATGCGGCCCTTCCGCCTGCTGCCCGAGGGCGTCGTGGAGGCGGCGCCAGAGCCGGTCGTCGTCCGGTGCTTTTGGACCGCGCTGACGCTGGCGCCGATGGCTTGAGCCACGCCGTCGTCGGTCCATGCTGCTCCCACACCTGCCTCTGCCAAGAAGGTGGCCTCACAAACCGAGGTCGTTGAGACGCGACAGCGTCTCGGTTTGCGCCTCGTTGAGCGGCCCGGTTTCGGCCAATTCGAATTCAAGGTCGAGGTCGCCACCGGCGTAGCCTTGTGCTGGCATCCGTCTTCGGTCCCCAACCAGCGAGCCTTCAGGGACGGTCAATCGACCGGCTCGGCCGTCGGGCAAGGTGACTTCGACCTTCCCTCCCAGCACAAGGGTGCTGTATGGAACGGGGACGGATTGCACCAGTCGCCCGTCCTCCCAACGACGGTCTTCACCAGGGTCAATCCTCAGCGTCACCATGGCGTCGCCGGTGGCGCCCTCCGGGTGCTCGTGGCCTTGCCCTCGGAGACGCTTTGCGGTGCCGTGGGCGGTGCCNGGCTCAAGCGTCATCCGCAAGGAGGCGGCTTTGGTTTCCACNCCTCCGCTGGGCGTCAGGCGCAGGCGCCGGACGGTGAACGGGAAGGTACCGCCTTCGGTGGCNTGAGCGAGGGTCAGGTCGAGGTGCACGGTGACGTCCCCGCCCTTTGGCGCCGGCCGTCNACGTTGCTGGCGTGGGGGGACGCGACCNGGGCCGGNCCGCTGGCCGAACATTTGCCCGATGAGGTCCTCGAACTGTCCCATGCNGCCNGGCATGCCGCCGAAACCATGACCCCCGAATCCTGAGAAGGCCTGGCGGCGTTGGGCTTCGCGTGCTTCCGCGGTGCCGATGGCGTCGTAAGCCGCCTGCACCTCTTTGAAACGCGCTTCTGCGGCGGCGTCACCTTTGTTTCGGTCCGGATGGAATTGCCGGGCCAACCGTCGATANGCNCGACGGATTTCGGCGTCTCCGGCGTCNCGGCCGACGCCGAGAACCTCGTAGGGGTCACGACCGCTGGCCACGACACTGCTGGCCTGCTGCCCCTCAAGAAGCCTCCCGATGGCGGCCGATTTTCGGCCGATGCGTTCTTAATGAGGGGGCAGGTCGCTCGGCAGGCTGAGGTTGCACCATGTCCACGGAAGCNAATCCTTCGTTTGAGCAACGTGTTCAGGACCGTCAAGACGCCGTTGAGGCGTGGGTTCGTCGGAACATCACCAAGGGTTCGTGGGCCCGCATCATCCGCATGGCCCGCAAGCCAAGCCCTGAGGAATTCCGCCGCACGTCCATCGTTTGCGGTATTGGCCTGATGGTGCTGGGCGCCATCGGCTTCCTCATCTTGCTCCTGATGGACCACACCTTCCCGTGGCTGATCCATGACGTGTTCAACATCCCCCTCCCCTGAGGTGCTCAACGTGCAGACTGATTTCATCGCCTACGTTCGTTACGAGGAAAAACTCCTCCTGCTCCGNCGCCACAGCTCCGACGCCAGCTTCCCAGGCCTNTGGGACGGCGTGTACGGCAGCGGCTCAACCCCNGAAGAGGTGCTGGCTCGCGTGGCCGAAGTCACGGGCCTCTCCGCCGATCAACTGGTCCTCCACAAGGAAGGTCCAGACCGCGGCATCGACATGGGCCGCACCCTCGTTGACGTCATCCCCTACCTCGTGATTTCCTCCAGCGANGAGGTCACCCCNGCCGGCGTTTACGACGCCGCAGAGTGGATNGACCCNGGCAACCTNCAGGATTACNANTGCATCTTTTCCGACCTCGAGATGGAAGGCGCTGATACCTTGTTCAAGGAAATGTANGGCTCTGTGGGCTCCTTCCTCTACATCGTCAAGTCCGCCATTGGCTCTGAGCAGCGCTTGGCCTCTGAGATGCACGCTCGCATCCACGGCAGCGGTAGCCTCCGGACCCTCAAAGACGAGATCATGTCCATCGTTCACCCCCACAGCATGCGCGGCTACGTTTTCGTCGAAGCCAGCGCCAAGCACCACGTGGAGAAACTCATTGGACGCGCCGGTGGCCGTGACCCCAAGGCCCGCCGCGGGCTTAACCTGACGCCGCTCAAGAACGCGAAGTCCGTGCTCCCAGGCGAGGCTCCGCTGGAGAACATCCTGCCCTACCTCGAGCCGAAGGCCGTCACCAGCGGCATTGACGTGGGCTGCATCGTCGAGATCGTGACGGGCGCCTTCAAGGGCGAGAAGGCCCGCATCACCGCCGTGGCCGACACCAAGGAAGAGGTCACCATGGAACTGTACGAGCAGGTCATCCCAATGACCCTCAGCATGCGTGGTGACCACGTCCGCGTCATCGAGCGCGTCAACGAGTGAGCCCAACCGGCTTGTTTGCGTGACTGCGAGGCCGTAAGGCCGCCGGTTTTCCGTGGATTGCGCCTCCATTGCGATTATATACACGAGTCAAGTCGGCCACCTGCACGCAATGTGCAGGATGCTTCGTCATGCCCAAGCCTTGGACCGCTGAGCTCGTCAAAAAGGCGCTCGGTGTCAAGAAGTGCAATGGGTCCATGGAAGCGGCCACCGAAGACCTTCCTCTCGAGAAGGCCATCGGTGTGGCCAAGGACAAGGCCGGTGACCTCACCGGTGCTGACCTGAAGGCGATGACCCGCGAGGTCATCGGCACCTGCGTTGCCATGCGCGTCAAGATTGACGGCCACTGGCCCAAGGACGCGCTGAAGATCATTGAGAATGGAGAGTGGGACGACCGATTCAACTGAACAGATTCACGAAATGCGGGAGAGGTGCTTGACGCCTCGCAGACCGCAGAGGTGAGGCATCATGGAAAACAACATCACCGCCGCCATCAACGAAGCCCTGGACAAGGCGCCTGAGCGCGCCTTTGTCGAATCGATCGAGTTTGCGTTCACCATCAAGGACGTCGACCTCAAGAACCCGAATAACCGTATCAAGGAAGAAATCCGTCTTCCCTCCGGTCGTGGAAAGGAGATCAAGGTCGCCATGTTCGCCTCCGGCGAAGCCGCTGAGAAGGCCAAGGCCGGTGGCATCGACGTGTTCGCTCCTGAGCAAATCGAGGAGATGGGCACCAACAAGGGCATGGGCAAGAAGGTGGCCAACCGCTACGATTTCTTCCTCTCTGAAGTGCCTCACATGGGCCTGGTCGGTCGCTGGCTTGGTGTCATCCTCGGTCCCCGTGGAAAGATGCCCCGCCCCGTTCCCCCCGTGCTCGACCCTGCCGTCGTGGCCACGGGTCTGCGCAGCACCGTCGTCGTGAAGTCCGGTGACAAGATGACCTTCCACGCCACCTTTGGCACCGCGGATCAGTCCGTGGACGACTTGACCGCCAACGCCATGGAGGTCTACAAGCGTGTGATGACCCGCCTTGAGCGCGGTCCCAACAACATCCGCTCGCTCTACATCAAGACCACCATGGGTCCCTCGGTGAAGGTGGAGGTGACGGCGTGATCCCCAAGGTCATGTCCTGGAAGCGCGACACGGTCGCTGACCTCGAATCCCTCATTACCTCCGGTGAGACCATTGCGGTCATCGACATCCACGGCGTTCCCGCCGATTCGATGATCGAGATGCGCAAGACGCTCCGCGACGACATGGACATCCGCGTGGCCAAGAAGCGCTTGATGCGCCTTGCCTGGGCCAACGCCGGACAAGACCCTGAGACCTTGGAGTCCCTGTTCGACGGTGCGGTTCAGCCGGCCATCGTGTCCACCAGCGCCAAGAATTCCTTCGAGCTCTTCACCGACCTCAAGGCCACCGAGGCCGGCCGCGCGGCCAAGCCCGGTGACGTTGCACCCCACGACATCGTCGTCGAGAAGATGGACACCGGCATGGGGCCGGGCCCCATCGTGGGTGAGCTGAACTCCGTTGGAATTCCTGCGAAAATCATGGGCGGTAGCGTCCACATTCAGAAGCAAACCGTCGTCCTGAAGGAAGGCGAAGTCTTCGAAGGCGACCTCGGTATGATGCTCGGCAAGATTGGCATCAACCCCATCGTCACCGGTCTCCGCCTGATCGGCACCTACGAGGAAGGCGTCATCTTCCGCCCCGACGTGCTGGACATCGACTTCGACGCGTTCCGCTCGGACCTGATTGGATTCGCGGCTGGCGCGTTCAACGTCGCCTGCCACGTCGGCTGGTTCACGCCAGAGACCACCCCAACCCTGCTCGCGAAGGCTTCCTCGGAAGCCCTGGCCGTGGCCCTCGAGGTGGCGCACATCTCGACCACGACCCTCCCGCACCTGCTCGGCCGCGCCCACCGCGCGGCGATGGGCGTCGCGGGTTCGCTCGATTCCTCCGCCCTCGACGACGAGTTGGCGGCCATGCTGGGGGCTGCAGCTGACGCTGCTGCCGCCACGGCCGCTGTCGCCGAGAGCACCGAAGCCGCCCCAGCCGAGGCGGTCGAGGAAGAGGAAGAGGAAGAAGAGGAAGCCGGTTTCGGCGGCCTTGGAGACCTGTTCGGCTGAACAACCAAAACACATGAGGTGAATGAAATGGAGTACGTCTACGCTGCCATGATGCTGCACGCTGCTGAGAAGGACATCAACGACGATGCCGTGACCGCCGTTCTGGCGGCCGCCGGTGTCGACGTCGACGCCGCCCGAGTCAAGGCCCTGGTGGCCTCGCTCGGCGGTATCGACATCGCTGAAGCCATGACCCAGGCCGTCGCTGCACCCGCTGCCGCTGCACCCGCTGCGGCTGCCTCCGCTGCTGCCGACGCTGCCCCCGCTGAGGAGGCCGCTGAGGAAGAAGAAGAGGAAGAGGGTGGCTTCGAAGGCCTCGGCTCGCTCTTCGGCTGATCCGACACGACCGCTGTCGTGCTGACCCAGGTCCTGCCTGCGTCAGCCTTGATGGCCGGTCCCACACGGGACCACCTCGACCGTCGTTGGAGGCCACCGGCCATCGCGCACTGCGCTCGATACGTTGATGCCCGGTCTGCCCGGGCCTAGACGCATGGTGCGACCGCAAACGCTCGACCTTGAGGTCAGCGTCAGCCCAATCGCTGCCGTCCGCGCCCTTCGTCGCGTGATGGAGGAGGCCGGTTGGTCCATGCTTCGCCATGAAGGCGCGCGCATGGTGGACCGCTTCGCGATCATCATGCCCATGACCCAAGCCGCCCGGACGATCGGCTTGGAAATCCTCGACGGCCCGCTTCATGGGGGAATCATCACCGCGTGGTCGGAAACCAGAGGTTCCACCGGTGAAGTGCACCAAATCAGCTGGTTGCTTCCTGGCGGTACGGACGACGGCCTTGGGCAGGACCTGATCCATGCATGGGTGCACGCCCTTCCGCGCATGCCGTGGCGGTGGACCTTCAGCGAGCGTTCGACCGTCGGTTTCCTGTTGCCCACCTGGCGGAAATCCAAGCGAGCCTTCGCCTCACTCGGCTTTGACGTGCGCTCAAAGGCATGGCCCCAAAAGAAAACCCGGGTTTGGCCCCCGCACGACGAAGAGGCTTGACCTGAAGCCGTGAAGGTGATAGGTCCGGAGCACCTCGCAGCGGTTGGAGGGCGGACGATGTCAAAGGTCACCGACTTTGTCGAGCGCGTCAAGACCGAGCGCGATGCACAGATTCTGGTCGCTGGCATCCTCTTCTTCACCATCGCTTTCCCGGTGGCCTTTGCCAGTGCAGCGAGCGGTGTCGACAGCGCTGGCCTCTCCGCAGTGAGCGATTATGTCGTCAACGGTGAGGTGGAAACCATCCTCCTCGAGGAAGGGGGCGAGTACATTCAGGACGGCGACGAGTGGCCCGTCAGCCAGACGTCTGACGCGGTCAGGGACGAAATCGCAACGGCCGGCGGCAACGTCGTCGGCGTTCGAATCACCCTCACCTATGGCGAGGACGAAACAGCGAGTGGAGCCTCGTGTGGTGTCGTCGGAGGCAGTGCCGCTGCTGACACGATCACCGCGACCCTTGAACACAACGAGATGACCGAATCTGGCTCCGGTGAAAATCCCGGCTCACACACGGTTGACCTCACGTGGGTCAACCTCTCCCTGCTCGATGAAGAGGTGATTTCCAACATGAGCGGGTTGGAGATTGCTGAGGACTTGACCGCTGGCGACGCCGGCTTGGGCGCCTACGACATCCTCATCGGCGTGACGGCGGCCGCAGGCAACGCCGGATTTGGCTGCGAGCGCAGCGACAACGGTGAGGACGTTTCGTGGAAGATCGAACTTCTTGTGCTCGACTTCACCATCGCGCCATACATTGAGGTCGACCCGACGCTCTGAGCCTCAGGCAAAGGCGTCGAGGAAGCCTTCCACGTCAATCAGGTCGGCCACCCGTTCTTCGATGTGCGCCCGGATGCGCTCAAGCCCTTGCTCGGTGCGGGCTTCGGCCCGCATGACCAGCACCGCTTCGGTGTTGGATCGACGTGCGAGGTACCAGCCTTGCAGGTTCCCGTCTTCGTCTTCGAAGCGAACCCGAACGCCGTCCACCGTGCTGTGCGGCAGGTCGGCAAAAGCCGAGGTGATGCCCGCCACAACCGCCTCCTTCCTGTCTTCCTCACAGGGGACTTTGCATTCGCCGGTCGTAGGCAAATTCGGTGCCACGGCGTCGAGGGCTTCACCGAAGGTCGGGCCGTCTGGCGCTTGTCGCGACCAGAGTTCCACCAAGCGCGCCGCGTTGTACAGGGAGCAGTCGAAGCCATACCACCCTCGGTCGGCAGGGAAGAGATGGCCGCTCATCTCCGCCGCGAAGCGGCATCCCGGGCGCTCGGCCAAGGCCCGCTTCATGAACGAGTGACCGGTGCGGGCCATGAGCGGCGTTCCGCCCGCGGCCAAGATGGCCGATTCAACGTTCATTGAACACTTCACGTCGTAAATGACGGTGCGTTCGTTGGCGCTCGCCTCCTCGTTAAGGTCGGCGAGCACATCACCCACGAGCAACGCCACCAAGCGGTCAGGATAGACGAAGGCGCCGGTCTCCGTCACCGCGCCAACGCGGTCTCCGTCACCGTCGCTGCCCAAACCGAATTCACATCCGTGCGCAGCGACCAAATCCGCGAGATCGGTCATGTTGTACGGCCGGGTTGGGTCTGCGCCATGGTTTGGTTCGCTGGCGTCCCAGGTGCAATGCACCGCTTCCACCCTCGCCCCGATGGCCTCGAGGACCTCGACGAGGTAGGGGCCAGGCACCGCGTTTCCAGCGTCCACGGCGACGTGAACGGGGCGAACAAGCTGGCCCACGCTTTCAGCGATGGCCGCGAGGTAGGTGGGCATGTGGGGCGTGGGGGTTCGTGCTCC
>NZMM01000012.1 GCA_002694585.1 Methanobacteriota archaeon | reverse complement strand
GTGCATGGCGTTGACGAAGAAGTGGCCGTTGTCGTCCACGAGCATGCCCGTGACTTCCGCCTCAGGAGGGAGCATCATGATGCGCGTGATCGACGCTGGCGTCTCGGCACCGTCGCTTTGAGCGGTGGCCACGGGAAGCGTGCTGAGGGCGAGCAGCATCCCGACGGTACAGAGGACAAGAGCCAGTCGCTTGCTCATATATGGCTCTGGAGCAAGAGCGGCAAAAACGTTCCTCGTGCGGCCCCTAACGCAACATTGACCCTGCCAAAATGGGCCTCGTTCTCGCGACGTTCCAAACACAGGGTACCGCTTAGGAGACGTTCAAGGCCAGGATCGGAATGGTCAGGAGCGCACCAAGGAGCAAACCTTGGGTGAAGGCTTTCGTGGAAATGATTGCAGAAAATGCGAGGCTTGCGAGGGTGAAACAGCAGAACACGCCAACGAACCAGTAGTCCCTGTCGCCGCAAAAGACGACGCAGGCTGGACCGTAGGTGGCGATCATCGAGACGGCAATCAAGGGAATCAATAATGACCCAACCACGAAAGGAAATTTCGTGGGAGCAGGGGAAGGCGTTGGTGCCTCCAAAATCATCGTCATGCTGCTCTGCCTCATACCACTCACGGCCCTGTCCATATACGTTCTCAACCCGCAAATCTCGACCGAAGCACCCGAGCAAATCAACGACGGCGGGCGCATCGGTTACGTGGTCCCCAACGACAAGAATTCCGACACCACCTTCTACTTCACCCACCAAGGTGGAAGTTGCATCTTCACCGATTACGCGGTCAGTCAAGGCTTCTGGACGCAATTCACCTGGCACAACACCTTCTGGTGCGTGGAAGACGAGCGGATCATGTACAGGACCCCGGAAAGTCCAGACGGCATCCACTACAACGACCACGACCCCGTGCCCGTGACCGGGGATCAGAGGAGCGAGGAATACGTGCTGTGGTTCTACGACGAACCGGAGGAAGCCTTGCTGGTCACCAAAAACATGGACAACTCATCTGCGGGAGGATTCCTGATGTTCCTGATGTTCGCTGAACTTGGGATCATCGCCTTCCTGTTTCGCCGACCGGTCAGCTACGACAAAGCCGCGCATGTTGAGGGTTCGAGCGGGTCAAGTCAGGAGGGTAAGGTGAGCCCGGAACCCTTTGACGTGACCATCCTCAGCCGCCGTCAAGGGTGAACGACGCGAAGCCTTCTTTCACTTGACCACACATGGGCAACCGTGGACAAGGAACCTTTCCCGGTTGCCCTCCTGATGTTCGCGCTTGCTCCGACCGTGTGCCTCGTCCTCATGTGGCCCACGGGCGACGACGACATGTGGTGGGGCGCCGTCATGGCCCTGCCCTTCTACGGCTTGGCGTCCTTGCATCACCTCATCACCAAGCCGTACAGACGTCAGCGCCTCATGGCCCTCGGAGGCGTGGTGCTCATGGCCGTAGTCGTCTGGTCGTGGTTGTTCGCCGCGTACGGGGATCCTTGGGGTTGGGACACAGGGATGTTCTACATCAGCCTCGCGTTCTGCCACGCTCCGCTGCTGACGGGAGCCCTGGTGTTTCCCCACTTCGCTCGGGCTGAAGAACACCGGATGGCGATCATCTCTGGCGTCGTCATGGCGCTTCCGTTGTGCTTTTTCTCCCTCATGCCCGCGACGATCTTCCTCTGATGAAGCAGGGCGTGGGTGCGCAACCGGGCTGGGCTCAAGCCGTCGTGGTGCACCTTTGGTGAGCATCGGCTGCAGCCAAAAAGAGGTCCTCAAAGGCGTCCAGCGTGGCGTCAATTGGATTGGCGTACCCTCCGCCCATGAAGACCACCGTCGGCATGGTGCGGGTGGCAGCGGCATCAAACACCGACGCGTTGCGCTGCTGCATGCCTTCCCTCGACACGGACAATTTGCCAAGCGCGTCGGCTTCGAGGCCGTCGACGCCGGCTTGGAAGAGCAGGAGGTCGGGTTCGAATCCAAGGCACAGGTCGAGTGCTTGTTGCGCCGCCTCAAGGTAGGCGTCGTCACCCGACCCGGGCTCGAGNACGAGGTCATGATCGCTCACGGCTTTGCGGAACGGGAAGTTTGTGGCGCAGTGCACNGACACGGTCAGCACACGCGGTTCATCGGCGANGATGCTGGCCGTNCCNTCGCCNTGGTGCACGTCGAGGTCGAGCACGGCCACGCGNTCAAGCCCGAGGGACGTGATGGCGTGGAGGGCGCACACGGCGAGNTCGTTGAACACGCAATAGCCTGAGCCGAACTCACGGTGCGCATGGTGCGTGCCGCCCGCCATGTTGCCCGCAAATCCACCGTGCAGTACCACGTGTTCAGTGGCTTCCACCGCACCGCCCATCAGGCGCATGGTGCGCTCGATCATGTCCGGCGTCCACGGCCGGAGGCCGATCCTCCGCTCCTCGCTGGCGTCCAGTTCACCGTTAAGGAAACGCTCCACGTAGGTCGCGTCGTGCGCGAGGTGAAGCACCTCCCGCTGGATGGCGTTCGGCGTTCGCACGTTGAATGCGCCGTGTGGCGCGTTGGTCGTCAGGCGGTTGAGCAGCCTGACGTACCTGTCCCGGGGAAAGCGTGCTTCGGGGTGAATGCCGTCGGTGTAGAGCGGATGGTACCACAGAGGGAAAGGCGTCGCTTCCCCACGCATGGTGGGCATTGGTGGCCTTCGCTGATGAACGCTCGTCCGTGCTTCAGAGCACGGCGCCGACGATGCACAGCACCAGCATGGTCGGGAAAATCACGAGCGGAGGCTTGGGCAGGTGATCCATGTGCCCCTTTTGCTTGACCAAAAGAAGCGCACCGAGCAGGAAGGCGTACGCGGCCGCCATGGCGTAGAGCAAGGTGGTGGTGGCCTCGCCTTGCTCGAGGGTGAATCCGAGGATAAGGCCCATCAGGCCGATGCCGCCGAATCCTGCACCGATCATCATGCGCATGGCCGCTGAATTGTCGACCTCGTCGGGATGGATGTCACCGATGATTTCCTGATTGAATTTGACGGGCATCACAATTTTGCGAATGGCGATGAGGAGAATGATGGCTGAAGCAGGCACGATGGCGAACAGGTCGTTCATGACACATGTTACGCTTGTCCGAGTTATGGTCCTTCACGTGTCTGAAGCGTGGCCGTCGGTCTTTGCAGGCGGAACGATGGCCGCCGCGGTCAGTGGTGGAACAGGATGCCGTCGTCGCCTTCGCCTGCGGCGAACATGCGCCTCAGCACGTCCATGCCCTCGCTGCGTTCGTAGGTGGCGTTCTTGGCCGGCACCGTCAATTTCGTGAAATGCTCGGGCACCTGGGCGAGGAAATCGTCCAGCGCAACGCCAGCTACGTTGGTGATGTGGTGCGGCAAAAACTCCACGATGAGCGTCTTCGTTTGGCCGAGGATGCTGGTCATGCCCTGCATCGCGAAGTATTCTGAGCCCTCAATGTCGATGAGCACGAGGTCAAAGGCGTGGTCGTCCAAGTACGCGTCCAGCGCGTATGCTTGAACCTCGATGACCTCTGGGTTGTCGTAGGTTTAGATGTAGCGGTTGTGCACCGGCACGCGCTTGCTACCGCCCGAGTTGACGGTGTTCATCTGAAAGCGAATCATCTCTTCCTTTCCGCTGGCCGCCACGTGATGCGGCTCGACGTTGGTCGCGTCGTTGAGCTTGATGTTGGTTTCCAGCAGGCGGTAATTGTGGGGATTGGCCTCGACCGCCACCACCTTGCTGCAGATCTTCGCGATGGGAATGACGAGCGAGCCGATGTGGCTGCCGACCACGAGCACGGACGACGTCTCGTTGATGAGGGCCGCGATACGCTCCACTTCGTCCAAGCCGTAGGCGCCGTGGAGGCGCAATTTCGCACCCACTTCCAAATCGGCAGGATCAACGGCGAAGCGGCCGTTCTTGGCGTCCACGATAAGGCCGGTCACGTCGTCGCCGAGGCTGCGTTGGAACCGTTTGGACTTCCTGTTTTGCAGAAAGAAATACGCGCGCCAGTACAATGGCTTGAGCACGGTGCATCCTTCCAAGCGCCGAAGCCGATGAAATCGGTAAGGCCGGATGTCGCTCAGCGCGTCCCTATTCAATTGCTCCGATTGGTCATTTTTCTCAGATAAAAATGACAGGACAAGGAATTATAACGTCAGGGTTTGAGAGCGAGGCATGCCACTTGCACCCTTGGATTACGACTTCGGAGAGACGTCGAACTACGCCTTTGCAACCACCGTCACCTGTGCCAACGAAGAAGCCCTGAAGCTCTTCGTGGAAGGCTACGGCCACTACCTGAACTACAACCACGAGCAGGCCATTGCCTGCTTTATGGCCTGCACAGAAGCGGACCCCAACTGCGCCATGGCATGGTGGGGCATCGCCTACTGCCTGTCCTCCAACTACAACTGGGCCCCTGGCCTCGGCTCGGGGNACGACGCCATCCAGCAGGCGCTCAAGGTCATGGACCACTGCAGCGAGGTCGANCAGGACCTCATTCGCGCCCTGTCCACNCGTCACACGAAGGAAGCCCGTGACGGCGCTGACCCGACCGTCCTCAACATGGGNAACCTGCCCGAACTCAACGTGGCCTTCGCCGAAGCGATGGCNCCGCTGTACGANAAGTANGCCGGCAACCTNGCGGTCACCGCCATNTACGTNGAGGCNCTGATGAACCTCAAGGCCTGGCAGNTGTGGGACAAGAACACCNCCACGGGCGAGATCACGCCTGCGGACGACAACACCCTNCTGCTGGTCAAGATCATGGAGGACGCCTTCGAAGCGAGCGAGGCCGCTCGCGTCGANCCTGCGCTCTGCCACCTGTACTGCCACGCCCTCGAGCTGTCGCCCTTCCCAGAGCGCGCCCTGCCAGCGGCTGACGTGCTCCGTACGCGCATGCCCGGCCTCGGCCACCTCGTCCACATGCCCTCGCACATCGACGCGTGGGTCGGCCAATGGAAGGAAGCCATCGAGTGCAACATCGCCGCGGTCGAAGCCGACGATCACTACGTGAGCGTCACCGGCAACGAATCGCAGTTCTACAAGTTCTACCGCATGCACAACCACCACTTCATCGTCTGGTGCGCCATGTTCGACGGCCAGTACGAGACGGCGCTGAAGTACGCCCGCAAGGCGGTCGACACGCTGCCCGCTGGCGACGCCGACCACGGCGTTCAGTTCATGCTCGCCGGCATCATCCCGATGGGCGCTATCTTCCTGGAGTCCTACGTCACGATGCCGTGGCACGTGATGATCCGCTTCGGCAAGTGGGACGAAATCCTCGCCGAGCCGATGTACACCGACAAGGACGTCTTCCCGGCCACCATCGCCACTCAGCACTACGCGCGCGGTGTGGCCTACGCCTCCAAGGGCATGGTGCCCGAGGCCGAGGCCGAGCAGGTCCTGTTCAAGGAAGCCCTGCAGAACCCTGCGCTCGCCGGTCGCGTCATGCACAACAACGTGATGTACCAAGATCCGAGCGACGGCCCCTCCATCCTCAACGTCAACGCGGCCATCCTGGAAGCGGAAATCGAGTACCGCCGCCAATTCCTCGCCAAGGCCGCCGGTGAAGCCCACGACTTCACCGCCGCCTTCGACGAACTGCGCCGTGGCGTGGACCTCTCGCTGAACTTGGCCTACAACGAACCGTGGGGCCAAATGCAGCCGGTCCGCCACATCCTCGGCGCGCTGCTCTTCGAGCAGGGCCACATCGAGGAAGCGGAGGAGGTCTACCGTGCTGACATCGCGCTGTGGAAGGACAACATGTGGGTCCTACTCGGCCTCAAACTGTGCCTCGAAGCCCGCGGCGATGCACCCGATGAACTCGCCGAGGTCACCGCCCTGTTCAATGAACGCAGCGCCCGCGCGGACATCGTGCCCGCCAAGACCTGCTTCTGCGCCCAGGACGCCCTCGCGAAGTCCTGCTGCGACTGAGCGCAACCTCAGGGTGGAGCGATGCAGGCCTCGCCGCCGGCTGGGCTCAAGTTCAACCGGCCCATTGAGGCGAAGCGACGCTTTGACGTCTCATCAGCACGCTTGTGGGACATGATCAGCGCGCCCGGGAGCCTCAACGACAACCACCCGTTTTGCCGCACGAATGAGGTCCTGTCATGGGACGATGACGAACGCGCTGACCGTCTTGAATACCTCAACGGCAGGACCTACGTCCGCCGCTTCCAATCGTGGACGCCCACGAAAGGCTACACTTTGCTCATCGGCGAGGAGGGGGGCTACCAGTCCTTTGTCGAGTGGACCATCAATGCCGAAGGGGAGCATCAGTCCACTTTGACCATCTGCGTGCATCCCTTCTTGTTGGCCGGTTGGCCAACGTGGGCCTCGGCCTTGCCGTACCGGTGGTGGATTCGCCCTCGCCTGACGCGTTATCTGAAGGCCGTTCTTGCCGGCTACCACCACGTGGAGGCCAACGGCGAAGCCGTGCCGAGGAACCACTTCGGTCGTCACGGATGGTTTTCCTGAGCTCAAACATCGAGCAGCCAACTTCGGTGTTCAGGCAAGGCACATCGCGGGAACGCTAACAAACAATGCATGCCTTGAGCGATACATGGCGGTCGATGGCTTGCTCGCCGTGGGCGGCATTCTCAGCTTCGTCCTCGGCATCTCAGGCCTCATCCTCATCCGGCATCAGAAACTTGAGGTCATCTGGAACAAGCGCTTTGCGGCGCAAATTCTCTGCTGGATGTTCATCTGCAAAGGCGTGGCCAACAGCCTCTACTCCGTCGGTCTCGACACGGCATTAACCCTCATCGTGGTGTACGGTGGCCATTTTGCGAACGTCGTGTTCAGCGGGCTGCTTGTGCTCATTTCGCTCATCTTTCCCGTCCCTGTCCTTCGCACTCGAAAGCAGTTCAAATTCGGCATTGGAGCCATCCTCGCGTACATGGCGATTTCAATCGGAGCGGTGGTGTTTGTGGACATCACCTCCCCACTCGCCAGTTTCGCAGGCATGTACTTCATCCCCGGTTTCGTTTGGACCCTGGTGTACCTGAAATTCAGGTTCATGAAAGGCCAAGAAACCAACGATGAAACCCAAGGAGTGGCCGACGTGGCCATCTTGATGGTCATCCTCATGATCGGTCACATTCTCTTCTCTTGGGTGGGCATGTTCACTCAAGCGAATTACTTCTACTTCATGGACCTCTATGGCGGGAACTTCCTCAACGATTACCTCTGGTCTCAGGGCCTCGCCATGGCCGTCATCTTCGGGCTGGTGATCCTTTGTGGTGAAGCATATCAAGCGACGCAGGGGCGGATTAGAAGCACGTCGTACATGATTTTCGCGTACATGTCCCTCGGCGTGTTGAGCCACATTGTGTACGGCAACACCGTGCTGACCGGCACGGACGGAGGGCCGCTCTCCGGAACAGAATTAGGCGGACTCTCAAGGTTCCAAACCATCTGGAAGGAACTCACAGCGACCTTGCACTTTACCATGATGCGCCCCCTCCTCGGGTTGTTTATCCTCTTCCGATACGGCCTCATCCGTATCTCCGAGGACAATGAGCAGGTTGGCAAATCAACGTCAATCATCCTCATCGTGGTCGCCACCTCGGCACTGCTCGAACTCGTACAGTCCCTCATTCCGTTGACAGAAATGCTCTCAGCCGGCATTCTCGGCATCGCCATTGCAATTGGTATCGGTTGGGAGGAACGGTCGTTCCAATCGTTGATCTCCGATCCTTTGCGCTTCCCCATCCGAACCAGAGGGTCCTATTTCCCTGAACTGGACTTTGACAAAACCGAATATCATCGATTTGACAGAGCCCTGATGGTCCTCCTTCCGTTCCTGCTCTTTGTGTCCCTTTTGCTCCACTGGAGCCAAGCGATTCCGTTCTGATGGTGATGTGCGATGAGCAATGACAGGAGCCTAACCTTCCTCGCCAAAGAGGACGATTCAGGGAAAGCCATCGCCTTGTTGACCGCCGTGGTGGTTCTTGGATTGACCTTCCACGCATACAGCTTCTTTGTCATCAAAAATGATGAAATTTTGAACAAGTACACAGAACCGGTCTTTTCGGTGACGTATCAGGAGTCAAACCTGCAAGGTTCGGACTCCATGCTCATTGCCGATGGAGAAACCGACTCGTTTCAACTTTCAAGGGAAACCATTGATGCAGACGCATCCCTGATGATGGCCAAAATCAGCATATTGGTGTCCTACGAAGAGACCTCAGGCCAAATCGGAGACCCTTGCGACGAGGTGCTCGCGCAAATCCCGCCGAACGGCATGGTTGCGGATTGGCAACACCCCGACAACGTCCTGTCTGATTCGAACGACGATTGTGAAACAATGAACCTCGTCGTGTTTGTCTATCCAGGGTATTCAAGCGAAGCGAAGCAGGAAGTGGGTGAAAGTGCAGAGCACTGGGAACGCATGTGGACAAACTCAAGCTACGGAAGTGGAGTCCTTGAACTCCAAGTTTCGGTTGAAACCAACACGGCTCCGGGCTCTGTTCTGCCCGGCAACGACGACACCAATGAGGAAATCAACGTCCAATGGACGGTTGAACTGTTCGAGGTCGAGGTCGAAGCTGCGTCGATGATGTGAGGTCAATCCTCGTCGATGGACGCCTGCGCACTGGCGATGGCCTCGGCCTTGCCGTGGCCTTCACCGACCGGCGTGAGCCTGTCGAGTAAACGGCGCATGCCCGACGAGGGCGGGTCTGCGCCCTCCTCGAAGGCCAATTCCGCTTGCACCATGCCGCGCGCAGAGGCCTCAACTTGGGCTAAATGTCCGCCCAACAGGGCGCATTCCACGGCTTCGTCGAAGAGTTCGATGGCCAGGTCGGGACGGTCCACAGCAAGCAGGCTTTGGCCGACCCGGTCAAGGGCAGCCGCGCCTTTTCCGGGCGCGTCAGCGAGCACCTTGGCCGCGCGGGTGATCCACCGCTCCGCGTCCTCTTGACGTTCGAGCAAGCGTGCGGTGATGCCGGCC
>NZMM01000011.1 GCA_002694585.1 Methanobacteriota archaeon | reverse complement strand
GGCGGACCTCGAAGGCGGAGTCGTCCACCACGCCGTGGGCCGCGGCGGTCATGCCGCCCACGGCGGTGATGCGGGATTTTGCAACAATGCCTACCTCGTCGTCGCTCCATCGCGAGCCGCGTGCCGCGGCATCGGCGGCGCCCGAGCCGCCGCGTTTTCTGTGTGCGCCGGCCGAGCGAGAACGCGCCCAACGGCGCACGTCGTCGCTGATCAATTCCTCCACTTGGTCTTCAGACAGCGGAGCACCGTGGTCGGTGTACAGCCATCGGCACTGCAGCGGGAAGGGGTTCTCGTCAACGTCAGGAGCGACGACCTGGAACTGGCCGGGGCCCAGCGTGGGCAGTTGTCCGACCAGATCGACGTCGCTGCCGGACTCCTTCAGCAGGTGACGGACTTTCTCGACGTCTTGCGGTTGGGTGAAGCGGCCGACGAAGGTGGTGTTGGCCTGTGCGAGGATCTTGTAGTCCACGTCGCTGACGTTTTGCGTGGCCAGAACGCAGGCTACGCCGTATTTTCGGGCCTGTTTGAAGATGAGTTTGATGAGGTCTTTCGCCGGAGGATTGCGGGGATGCGGCGGCAGGTAGGGCGCCACTTCGTCCATGAAGAACAAGAGCTTGAGCTCCCCCTCGGCCGGTTGTTGGGTTAGCATCCAGTCGTAAAGCTCGCGTGACAATTCCTGCACGAAGTACTGCTTCTGGTTCTCGTCCTGAATGGTGTTCAGGTAGACGATGTTGAGGGGAACTTTGCCCGGCACCGCCGGTTCGGTGAAGGCATCGATGTTGATCGGGACCCCGTTGGAGAAGAGCAACTGGTTGACGCCGCTGGAAAAGGCCGACAGCCGCCGGGCCAACTCGTACCGCGTGGCTTTGGGCAAGCGCTCCTCGAAGTCGGTCAGCCCGTGGTCACCGGCGACCACCGTCCACGGTGGCAATTGAGGTGCCTCCCCTTCGAATTCCTCGTCAGGTTCTGCGAAGCACTCGGGATACAGGTGCCGAAGGAAGGCATCGTGGGGTTCGCGGACCACGCGCGACAGCGATTGGAAGTCCGCCACGTCCAGCCCAACACGCGTGCCTTGGACGAGCACTTCGTACAGGTAGGGTTTGATCGTCTTGCCCTGCGCCTTCTCGACGTCGTATCCGGCCAGGCTGGTGAATCCGGCGGCCACCATGTCCCATGCGGTGATCGCCTCTTCGGGGTCCAGATCTGCCGGTGGTGCGTGAAAAGGGTCGATGCACAGCGGCAGACCCTTGCTGCGCAAGGGCGTCCATATGCGCACTTCCGTGCTCTCCATCAGTTTGCGCATCCGCGCTGCATCCTCGCCCTTTGCTTCGATTGTGGATGCGTCGCCTCCAAGCGCGAGGCGGGCCAGGTCGCCCTGCGGGTCGATGATGAGGGCGGGAATGCCTGCAAGCGCCGCTTCCTCGATGAGGGCCTTGGCCATCACCGTNTTCCCGCTGCCCGTGCTGCCGAGCATGGCGGCGTGGCGGGCCAANANGGTGGANTTGATGTCCACCGGNTCNTCGTTGTCGCGGCGGCGTCCGAGGAACATGCCCTTGGGCTTGAACTTCCGACCGCGGCGCGTNTCGCTGGGCGCCGGTGCGGCGGGTGCTTCGATCGCTTCAACCGCGATGTCGTCCGCCACGTCGTCGGNGANTGGAAGTTCTTCCACCGGTTCAGGTTCATCTTCTTGCTCCACCCCGTCGTGTTGAGCGGCGACCTCCATCGNCTGGTCTGTGAACGGAAGGAATGGCTCCGACTCCGGTGTGTCTGATGCGGGAGGGTCTGACGCCTCAGGCGCTTGAGCGCCGTCCAAAGCAGGCGCATCGTGGGGTGGTTCTGATGCCGTCTCTGCTGAAATCTCGCCAAGGCCAAGCAGGTCGTCGTCGAGCAGGTCGAGGACGCGTGAGGCCAAGGATGGCGTCTCGTCGTCGTGTTCCGGACCCGACGCCATGAGCGAACAGCGAAGGTTGCGCACTTCAAGGCAACGTCAGCCCGGAGGTCGTTGGACTTCGGCTGANGCCCTCATTCCTTGCGCCGAGCCTCGAGCACGAGCTTCGCCAAAGAATGGCTTGACCACGACTTTGCGGTGGTGACTTCNAGCCCNAAAAAGGCAGGCAGCACCACGTGCTCGTCCTCGGCGACCAACTCAACCTCGGCAANGATNAGTCCGGCCAGCGGCCCTTCAAACTCGTCGATCTCCCACAGGTGCCCGTCGTCACCGCGCCACAGGTGGCGGGTTTTTTCGACCANAGGAAGGTCAGAACGGCCCAGTGCATCACGTGCGAGCGCCACNTCAACGGGGAACTCGTGTTCGGCGGCCGTGGCCCCCGTGCGCGGGCCTTTGAGCGTCAGCACGGCTCGGTCGTTTTCCATGCGGAGGCGAACCGCCCATCCNTCAAGCGCAGCGATGCGTTCCAAGCGGTCCTTTGGTACGTCCTCGACCAAGACCNTGCCCTTGTGCAGCACGCGGCCCCCAGCCACGTCAACGCTCAACCCATCACGTCCAAGGTAGACCTGAGCCATGCTGATGGTGCCTTCGTTCTGGTCCACCCAAGGGCGCGCGCCTCGGCCGTCGATGAGGAAGCGNCGCTCGATTTCGACCTCGNCGGCCCCCATGTNNGGAGGTGGNGNGNNGNTGGTGTGAAGCCTCCGGTGAACGCTCGTAGAGTGGTTCCGAGCATGAAACCACGGCATTGATACGGAAAAGAACCGAGCCTTNTCNCATGAGGCGGTCCTTTGCAGTCGCAGTCTTGGCCATGTTTTTCCTTTCTGGATGCCTTGGCGCCATCGACAACGTGTCCGATGACGACTTCGATCTCATTGAACTTCCAGACGGTTGGGGTGACCTGACCCAGCGGTCGATCGGCAGCCCTCACTTGACCGGCTACGCCACCTGCGCTGAACTCGAAGACGCNCTCAAGCAATCGCTTGAACAAGAGATGCGCGTCCAACTCCTGCAAGCGGTCGAGGAGCAGTACTTCTACGGATGGGGCTGGATGGAAGACGACATCGCCATGGATGCTGAAATGTCTGCTGACGGGGGNTCCAACTCGGCCACGCCACAAACCCGCACTGCCGGCAAGGATTTCTCCGGGACCAACAACCAAGAGCAAGGCGTAGACGAAGCAGATTTCGTAAAGACCGACGGTCACCACATCTACTACCTCAACGGGCAAGCGCTGCACGTCATTGCCGTGCCCGAGTTCGGCGATCTCGACCTGGTGGCCAACATGACCGTCGAAGGCTCGCCGCAGGCGATGCTCCTCAACGGCGACCGGCTGGTGGTCATCTCTTCCGTGTCCGCGTGGAACCTCCGCAGCGCAGATCCGCTGTCTCAAGCCATGGGATGGGGCGGCGACTACGGCTCGTGGCGCACCTCCACCTTGACCAAGTTCACCGTGCTCGACATGGACGACCGCTCNGCGCCTGAGGTTGAACGTGAACTGTACATCGAGGGCTGGTATTCCACCGCGCGNGAAGTGAACGGNAGCATCCGNGCCGTNACGCACGCGTGGATGGACATCCCCGGTTTGGACACCTGGCTTGACCTGCCCGACGGCTACTACCGTCTCGAGTATGACGACCCGCTGCGCCGCCAACTGCGTGAACAGGCCGCGTGGGAGGCCATCGAGCGAAACCGCGAGATTATTGACGGTTTGGCGCTTGAGGACCTGTTGCCCCAGGTGCACGAGCGTGCCGGCACCACGATCACCACCCACCACATGTCGGACGGCGAGTGTGCCGATTTCTCCGCACCCGAAGAGGGCATGAACCGGGGTTTTACGAGCATCTTCACGCTTGATTTGGCCACGCCAACCCTCGAGTTTGAGGCCGATCACATCGTCGGCAATTCACCCCTGGTCTACGCCTCAGAAGACGTGCTCATCGTGGCCGAACCCTCCTTTGCAGGATGGTGGTTTTGGGGCAACGACGACCTGGATGAATCGACCAACTTGCACACCTTCGACATCAGCAANCCCGGCACNACGCTCTACACCGGCTCGGGCCGCGTGAACGGCACCGTCCTNGACCANTTCTCGCTCTCCGAGCACGAAGGCATCGTGCGCGTGGCCACCACCACCGGCCANTGGGGCCGCTGGTGGATGGAGGACCCNGAGCCCATGGTCAGCCACGTGGTGACCTTGGAGCGCGCGGCCGACCTCGAGACCGGCGANCAAATCCTGCGGCAAATCGGCCACGTCGGTGGCCTTGCGGAAGGCGAGCGCATTTGGTCGGCCCGCTTNACCGACGACATGGCTTACGTGGTGACCTTCGAACAAATCGATCCGCTGTGGACCATCGACCTGAGCGATCCGACCAACCCCACCGTCCTTGGTGAGTTGGAGGTGCCCGGTGTCTCGACCTACATTCACCCGATGTCTGAGGGCATGCTGCTGACCATCGGGCTGGCGCCGGCCAACGCGGACGGCACCGGACTGGATTGGTCAACCACGCGCATTCAGACCTTCGACGTCAGCGATCCGACCACGCCAACCCAGCACGATCACCTCGACCTGGCGCCCGTCGAAAATCCCGGTGAGAGCGGCTGGAGTTGGGGCTGGTCGGAGGCGACCTACGAGCACAAGGCCTTCCAGTATTGGGCGCCGAAGGGCCTTCTTGCCGTACCGCTGTCCACCTACCGGTACAACAGCTGGACCGATGCGTCCGGAGACCACCGTTGGTCCTACGAATACGTCTCGAAGCTGATGCTCGTCGAGGTCAACGCGACCTCCGGGGAACTCTCAGTGTACGGCGAGGTGGACCACTCGCTCTTCTTCGATGCTGAGGACGGCCGCTGGTGGGGCGGTGAAACGCAAATCCGCCGCTCCATCTTCATGGGCGACTTCGTGGTCGCCCTTTCTGCCGGTGGCGTGACCGCCACGAACCTGAGCACGCTGAACCAGTCCGCTTCGGTGGAACTCGACCGTCAATGGCCGGAATACTACGACATCTGGTCCGAGGAGGTCGAGGAAGAGGAGGCCAAGTCGGACGGCAGCGAAGGGAAGGAGAACGACCGTGAAGGGAAGGACGAGGACGGAAAATCCACCTCCGATGAACGCGATCAACCTGACGACGACGTATCGGACGGCGAGGGCAGCGACCGACCCGACGATGACGCGGGCGCGGCACCGGATTCGGACCGTCAGTGATCGAAGGCGAGTCGAAGCACGGCCACGATGGTGTCCACCTCGTCCTCGGTCAAGTCGCTCGGAAGGCGGATGTCGCACAATCCGGCCAAGACCGCATCGCCCTTCGGCAATGCACGCGCTTCGACGTAGCCCCAGTGCCGATGCACGCTGGTGAACCCGGTCGCTTGAGGCCTGCCGAACCACTTGATGGGCACGCCTCGCTCGGCGCACAAAGCCAGACGTTGTTCAACGACGTCAGCCGGCAGGTCTGCCATGAACTGGAAGGAGGTCGGAGCGTGCACCACCTCGTCCAAGGTGCGCGGAACGCGAAGGTTCGGAAGGCCGCGAACGCCCGCTTCGAGCCGGTTGTAGATGGCCCGCCATGCGTCGTTCCGCTCCTCGAGGCTTGCCAATTGCGGCAGCGCGATGGCGGCGGCTAATTCGTTGAGTCGCATGGAGCAGTTCGGCGTGTGGGGCGCCCAGCGCTGAATCACGTCTTCCGAAGGCGGCGTACCGTGCTGGGCGTGGAGCATGTAGGCGCCTGAGGCAAGGATGGCACGGGCCGCGAGGTCTTCGTCGTCGGTGACGATGATGCCGCCCTCGCCGGCGTTGATTTGCTTCCAGGTTTGCAGGCTGAAGCAGCCGGCAGCACCGAACAGCCCGGTGGGGGTACCGTCGTAACTGGCACCCAGGGTGTGGGCACAGTCTTCGATGAGGATGACGCCATGGGCCTTGCACAGGGCGACCACGCCCGCCATGTCGGCGACGTGCCCGCGCATGTGGGAAAGCAGGAAGGCTTTCGGCTGGTGTTCGAGGATGGCCTGCTCAAGATCCTCCAAATCGACGCGCAGATCGGCGTCGACGTCCACCAGCACGACCTTCGCGCCGAGGTGCTCGATGGCGCCGGGAACGGGTGCGAGGGTGAACGCGTTGAGCAGCACGACGTCACTGGACTCGACGCCCGCTGAGCGCAACGCGAGAAACATGGCTGAGCCGCCTGAATTAACCGCGACGGCAAAGCGGGTGCCAAAGTGCTCGGCGAAGGCCCGCTCAAGGCGAGCCACCCACGTGCCTTCGGGCACGTGCTCACCGTAACGGAACAGTCGGGCGCTGTCCAGCACAGCGGCCGCACCCTCCATCGCGGCAGGTGGCAATGGAGGCACGGAGGTCAGCGCCCGTTCGAGCCGCGGCCCCTCCATGGGCCTCCGAGTGCGCCCCACCTCATCAAGCCGTCCTGCGCCTCGTCGCGCGAGAATTCAAGAATCGAGGTCCAGTGCGCTGAGCCATGTCCCTCTCGATGCGCACCGTCGGCCGCATGTTCGGGCTCTCGGGAATCCTTGGCGTCGCGGCGTGGTTGCTCGATGGGACCGTCATGATGGGCATGCTCGTCCTCATCGCCGCTTGCGCGGTTACNGCCATCATTTGGGCCCTCGCCGAATCTTCTCCGCTCGAGGGCGCCATTGACCTGCGTGCCGGCACGCTGCTGGGTCACCTCNGTGCGTTCCTCGTGGGCATGGTCTCGACGTTGTGGATGGTCAACAGCCTTGGCTACCCTCTGGTCGAATCCGCCCTCACCATGCTTGCCACGGTGGGCACCGGCTACGCCACCTACCTGTGGATGGAGCCCAACGTCAAAGCCTGAAGACGGCGAAGGGTGAAGGGCTTCGGCGCCCCCCTCGCGGCATGGCCACCCATGGGGACCATCCTGACCTCCCCGCTTCCGTGGACGCCTTGCTGACCGAACAAGTGTCCACTTTGTTCCTGAAGGCGGGCTGCCTGCCGCGCACCAAGGCGGGGCACATCTCCGAGCTTCGCTTGAGCGAAGTTGAGGGCATCGATGAGGCGTGGGAGACGCCGCAGATGTCCGAATTGATGGACGCCTTCCGTGATTTGGTGGACGCGAACGACGACCGCAGCGACTGCTTCCTCGAGATCGACCGCAAGGGCTGCCAGGTCATCCAGCTGGGCGATTTGCGCATCACCATGGCGTGGCCGCCCTTCGCGGACGCCCACGAGATCACCATCGTCAGGCCTGTGGCCCGCTTGGAAATCGAGGCCTACGACCTTGACCAGCGCCTCATCGACCGCTTNTCCGACCACCATCGCGGCGTCTTCATTTCCGGTCGCCCCGGTTCAGGAAAGACCACGCTGGCCCAAGCCATCGCTGGCCACCTCGACCGCAACGTCGGTGCGATGGTGAAGACGATGGAGGCACCACGCGACCTTCAACTCGCGGATCGCATCACCCAATACGCACCGCTGGAAGGCGATTTGGAGAAGACCGCGGAGATCATCTTCCTCGTTCGCCCCGACTTCGTCATCTTCGACGAAGTGCGCCGTGCTCGGGATTTCGAGATCTTCGCCGACGTCCGTCTTGCCGGCGTTGGTCTTCTGGGCGTGACGCACGCGAACTCCGCGCTGGAAGCCGTGCAACGCCTCATCGGGAAGGTCGAACTCGGCTTGGTCAGCCAGGTGCTCGACACCATCATCCACGTTGAACAGGGTCAAATCGCACAGGTGCTCGAACTGAAGATGACCGTGAAACCTCCCTCCGGGATGCAGGAGGAATTGGCGCGCCCGGTCATCGAAGTGTGCACCTTCCCCGACGGCCAGGTGACCCACGAGATGTTCGCCTTCGGTCANGAAATCGCCGTGGTGCCCGTGGGCGGACCGCAGGGTCATGAATCNCCGNTGCGCAAGCTGGCCAAGGCCCAACTCGCCCACACCATNCGNCAGTGGGTGGGCGTGGAGTGCACCATCGANTTCACCAGCGACGTGACCGCGACCGTCTANGCACCGCAGCACATGGTCGCNCCACTCATCGGCAAAGGAGGCGAGAACGTCCGACAGTTGCAGGACGAACTCGGCGGCCTTCGCTTGACCATCGAGTCCTTTGCCGACATGCCCGATCACCTTAGCCGTCCTTCCCGGGCCGATGCGCGTGACGCTTGGATTGACCAACAGGACCGCCGTGCCCGCAATTCGAGGGCGTGGGAAGACGACGGACGACCCCGCCGCCCAGCCAAGGGCAAAGGCGGCAAGAAGGGCAAGCGAAACCGATGAGCCTCGGGCTCAGNGGCCTTCCAACCAGGCCTGCAAACGGCGCATNCCTTCGGTGATGGACGCCTCNTCGGTGGCGTACGACATGCGAATGAGGCCNTCNCCACCGGCCATCAGGGAGCCAGGAATGACCGCCNCGCGCGCCTCCTCGAGGGCGCGATCGGCAAAGGTCACGTCGTCCATGCCCGTNCCNGTCACGTCGGCNANGGCGTAGAAGGCNCCNTCNGGCATGGGGGCANGGACGCCNGGCAGGCGCTGCAANCCTTCGTGGAAGAGCACGCGCCGTGACGCGAAGGAGTCGGCCATGGCTTGCACTTCNGCNGTCAGGCCGAGNGCGGTTTCAGCCGCNGGCATCAGGAAGGTGGGCACGTGCGTGGACGCGCTGGTGTTCATCGTCATCACCGCCTGCATGAGGTCATGCGGTCCAGTGATCCATCCGAGCCGCCAACCGGTCATGGCCCAACCCTTGGACCAACCCCCAACGGTGACGGTGCGTTCTGCACCACCGGGCACCGACGCTGGAGAGGCGTAGCCTTCCTCGGTGAAGGCCAATGGGGCGTAGATCATGTCGTCGATGATCCAGAGGTCATGTTCGACGGCNAGGNCCACGATGNCCNNCACTTCTTCNCGGGTGTAGACCGCCCCCGTCGGGTTGTTTGGCGAGTTGAGCAGGATGGCCTTGGTGGCNGGGGTGATGGCGGCCCGCATGGCCGCAAGGTCCGGNTGGTAATCCTCGCGNCGCACGGGAACGTGGACGGGNCGGCCNCCCGCNATNTNCACCATNCCGTCNTAGGANGGCCANGCCGGAGANAGGAGCAANACTTCGTCTCCAGCCTCCAAGGTCGTGATGAGGGCGTAGAGCACCGCTTGCTTGCAGCCCGGGGTGACCACCACGTCGTCAGCCACAGCGGGAATCCCGTACCCCTCCAAATGGGACGCAACCGCGGTACAGAGCGAGGGGCTGCCTTGGGTTCGGGTGTAGGCGTGCGCACCGTCTCGAAGGGCTTTGACGGCTTCTTCCACCACCGGTTCAGGCGTGAGGTAATCGGGCTGACCCACCGTGAAACGNATCACGTCAGGAGGCGGTGGTGCCAGGTAGGCGGCAAAGCCACGACCCACGTCTGAAAACACCGGGTTCGGGCGAGGCATGGTCCCATCTCCATGTCATCCATCGCAAGGACGGATGNANCAACGACGNGCTTCCGGTCTTCAAATGTGCGTGCCGTGCGCACGNNACAGCCATGCTTGGTGGGGGNTGAGGAGCACGGACGGAGATTCGAACTCCGGTCTCAGGATCTGCAGTCCCGCTCATAGCCACTCTGACATCCGTGCAGCAGGTCGCCGAGCCGCGCCCGATATTTCACCCCATCCCTCGGNGGTCAATTCGTCGAACCCCTGAAAACACCGCGTGCTGCCCTGCNAACATGACCGAGGCAGNCGCGCCTCCNTGGGCGCAGGACGCTGGCCAGCACAAGGAGCCAGAGCCCACCGCCCCTGCGCCCGTGATGCTGACCGATGCAGCGGTCACNTCCACGTTGTCNGGGCAACCGGTCTTGAGCGGGGTCGTCGCTGGCGAAGCAGGCTACGGCGTCGTGACGCCAACGAAGAGCCCGTGGCAGCGNGGCACCTATTGGCGCTTCGTGGGCATGGCGTGNGCCCTGCAATTGCTTCTCGCCGTCCTCCTGTTGTCTGCGACCTTGTCCTACATGAACACCGAAGAGNTTTGGAGCAANGAGGCGGTTGAGGTCGAAGTCATCGATGGAAAGGGAGAGGTGCGCATGAACCCAGACGGAGACCTTCGCCTCTCCTCCATCTGGAAACCATACACGTACAATGATGGTTTCTCAGATCGCGGATATGTGGAGGAGGTGTGGTTGGACCACGGCGNCGTNGCCGGCGTANGAGTACGGGTATTACGGGGGCTACAATTACGACGAGACGTGGGATGCTGAATCGCCCCGTGACGTCATGATGACGTACATGCCGATCAACCTCACCGACATCAATGTCGACGTCAGCAACGATTGGGACAATCGATCCATGCTCATCACGACCGACCTTTGGTTGAACCACAGCAACACAACTGCGACATTCCCCCATTCCAACTACTGGGGTGTGGCATACGACACGACGCCGGTTACCCTTGAAGACGGCTGGGCGTTGA
>NZMM01000010.1 GCA_002694585.1 Methanobacteriota archaeon | reverse complement strand
ATGGCTCGGTCGTGGCTCAGGCTTTGGAACTCGAAAACGGAGATGAACTCGCCATCGACGACGTGAGCGCCGGCGACACGCTCCTCTTCTTTGCCGAACTCCCAGAATACACCCGCTCGATGACCGTCCAAGCCTTCGCTTGGTCGTCGGGTGAGGGCAAAGAGGAGGGCGATGCGGAGTTCAGCCTCTACCACGACGTGGACCGCGTGCCTTCGGCTTGGTCGCACATGGATGAGGTCCAGGGTTGGGGCTGGGGTGGGGTTTTCTCTTCCTACAGCTGGCCCGCAGCAGGCGTGCATTGGTTTGCGCTGAACGCAGAAGCAGACCTCGACGAATTCAGCCTATGGGTGGAGTGGGACGTCGCGGAGGCCCCGCCCACCTTGGAGGACATGATCGAACTCAAGCACGGCATTCCTGTTGCCGATCAAGACCTGCAAAGCCAGCGTGGCAGTGAGTTCGGCGACACGATCCAGTATTACGTCAACGTCACCGAACCGCTCGCCGATCTCGCTGTGGAAACNTACGGTGGCGATGGCAACGTCGAGCTCGCCATCTCATACGGGGGGCCACCGGACCCCTTCGGGCAATGGAGCGAGTGGGACGAGTGGGACATCATTGGTGCCCCTGGCTTCCTTGCTGAGGACGAGGTGAACGTGGAGGCTTACGAAGATTGGTCGATGGGTCCCGGAAACGACGAAGAGGTTCACCTCTACAACCTTGAACCCGGCATCTACTACGTGACAGCGTACACCTGGGGACGGGCTTTCGATTTCAGCATCGTCGCCGACCTGACGCCAATGCCGAGCAACGGCGAAGCTTCTGACGCCATTGCCTTGACCGCAGGCGTCCCGTATGGCCCCTTTTCCGGTTACGACGGCCTCAGCCAATACTTCTCCATCGAGGTGCCANAAGGCACAGAACGACTGGAGGTCAGCCTNGACGACGGCGTTGGAGAAGCCGACCTCCATCTTGCCTACGCCTCCGTGCCGACCGAAACGGTCTATGACCACCGAAGCACCTCCCCAGGCTCCAACGACATGGTGGCGTTCAACGACCCCACACCCGGAACGTGGATGATCCTCGTCCACACCGACCGCGTGTTCAGCGGCACCTCCATCCTTGCGGAGTTTGCCGACCGGTACGTCTGGGATTGGGACGGTGAGCCCATCCAGTTGTTCAACGGAGAGGCCATCGTGGGCATCGAAGCAGAGGAAGGCACGGTGTTGGAATTCTTCGGCATCCTCGAGGAACCCGCCTCACCGCTTGAGGTCACGACNTGGGGCGAANGTGGGGCCATCGAACTCGACGGCGAAGCGGANCCCTACGACTGGGACCTGATCTTNGAGGANGGCCCTCGTGGACGGCAATGGGACGAAGCCACGTACATCGAAGGNGACGGCGTCAATTGGTTCTGGTANGTGGACATCGCCGCCAANGGGCAATTTGACGTGACCGTTGAGGTGGTTGAAGACCTCAGTGCGTTCGGCATCATGGCGANNTGGGTTGAGGCGGATTTGCCGCCCGTGGACGACGACGATGACGTNGANGACGACGAACCCTTTGAGCCTGAAGGGTGCGAAGAGCGGACCGTCGAGTGGTTCAGCGAACTCGATGNCAACCGGGACGGTTTTGTCAGCCTCGATGAGCACCGGCCGCACCCCGACACGGGTACACCCGGAGACGACCTCGATCGCAACCAAGACGAACGCCTCCAAATGGCNGAACTGGAAGCAGATTTGTGCTCCTGCGCACAAGAATTCTTCTTCATTTGGGAACAAGCNGACGAGGCCGATGCCATCGCGCTCGAGGATTTGGAAACGGTGGTTTACCTGAACGAAATTGATTTGGAGGCGATCGATCGAGACGGCGACGGCGACATCGACGACCGTGAGGCTGAGCGTCACACGCTGGCCTGTTCAACGACCTACNATCCACTCGACCTCGACGGTGACGGTGTCCCCAACGAAGACGACGCNTTCCCGGAAGACCCCGAGGAGAGCGANGACTCGGACGGNGACGGCGTGGGCGACAACGCAGACCTCGTTGCGGGTGTCAACGACAGCATGGTGACCTACGGAGCCGCCGTGGCCGTCCTCGGCCTGATCATTGTCTTGTTGCTGACCATGTTGCGCCGAGGGCCCGGTGGTGCACAGCCGGTTGACCCGTGGGCCGAACTCGGGGACGAGAAGCGCATGCCAGACCTGTTCGAACCCGCAACCATGGCTCAGGAACCGCCTATGGCGTTTGATTCAGCCTCACCTTCTGCGAACAACAACCTCGTACAGCCTGCACCTGAGGTCCCAGGCATGACCGACCTGCCACCGCCGGTGAGTGACGCTTTGCCGGGTGAACCGCTGGAATGGCGATGAGCGCACGTCGCGACGTCAGGACGACTTTGGCTTCAGGGCCAGTTGAATGGGTCGCATCAAGCGCAACACGTGCGCGTGAAGCTCCGGAAGCAGTCGGAACATCACGAGCGCCAGTCCGTACATGGCCAACAAGGCGACGGCTCGAGCGGCGTAGGTGTGCGCGAATTCGAACATGCGGAGGCCGAAGACCTCGACAGAGCCATGGATGGCGTGCAGCCAGACAATGCCTGCGTTTCGGAAAATGTTGAGGACGTGAATCAGNGGCAAGGTGAGCAGGAGCGCGCGTGCTCGGCGCTTCCATGGCATGTCCAGCACGGCGATGGCGCCGACAAAGACTATCATGGACTGCAGCGCGGTGCACGCCAGGACGATGTTGACGCCCACAGAGGTGCCGTCCGACCAGATGAGATCTGTTTGGATGGGGTACTCGCCGAAGGGCTGGCTCCAGAACCACACGTTGCCTTCCCACTCTTGCCAGAGNACCTGNCCCTCNGGGGTACTGACGTAGGTTTCCCCGACGTANACATCACCCGCCCCAGTGAAGCGGAGCATCANGGCGGNTTGCGAAGCGACCGCGACGATGGCCAACCGACTGAGCCATGGAACGTGGTAGGTTGCCAGATAGGGCAAGCCTGCGAGCGCGACCGCCCCCTTCAACCAACGAAGGGCCGATGCATCACGCGCATCTCCTACCTTCCATTCCCACCATGCCAGGCCGATGGAGGCCGGGAGGGCCGCACTCAGCATGACGGTNAGCACAGGGTCACGTTCCTGCCAGTAGCCGTCGGCCATCAGGAAAAATCCGAGACCAACCAGCGGCCATGCGATCAAGCTGACGCGATGGAGGATGCTCCGTTTCGACAAGGAAACTCCGAGGAGAACCATGCCCATGGCGAGCAGGCCGATGGATTCCACCGAGGTGCCCGCCATGACATAAACGCCGTTCGCGTCCGTCTTCAACCCTCCTCGTTGAAATCCTTCAGAGAAGGGCAGTGGCCAACCTCAAGGGCCGGTGTGGAGAAGGTGAAGCATGGACGGGCCCATCGCGCACGCATTGCGCCCGTTTGCTGGTGGGCGCAAACGGGCTCCAATCGCCTTTCTCGACCGCGATGGCGTACTGAACATGAGCCTCGATGGGTATGTGAACCACCCGCACGAATTGGAGCTCCTTCGAGGGACCGAACGAGCGATGCGGAGGCTCAGGGACGAAGGCTTCCTCTTGTGCGTGGTCACCAANCAGTCCGCCGTNGNCCGAGGGGTNTGGGACGACGAACGGTTGCATCANATCCATGACCGGTTCGATGCGATGCTTGCCGCCTCAGGGGCGCAACCCGACCTCATTCTGGCCTGCCCACACGTACCGTGGGCTGGCTGCGNNTGCCGAAAACCGAAGACGGGAATGCTGAGCCTTGGCGCATCGCTGCTCCGCTCAGAGCACGGCTTTGGTGTGCTCCGCCAACGCATGAACAACGTCGAGGCCCCCTCGATCATTGACGACGTCATGGTCGGAGATCGCGGCAGCGACATCAGAGCTGGCTTGACCTTCGGGGCACGCACCTTCCTCGCTGTACGCGACCTTGGGCTGGAATCGTTGCTTGCGCGTTTGGTGGATCGGAGTGANCCCGGGGATGAGGTGAGGTGAATGGGTTGGCTTGGCCTGGACGACACCGACCATCTCGGCGGAGGGTGCACGACCTGGACATTGCACCAGCTGGTCTCGTCCTTGCCCCCAGAGGTCTCCGTCGCCGGCGATCCGTGCCTCGTTCGACTGTATCCCATGGCCAAGGGCAGAACACGTGGAAACGCGGCCTTGGCCGTNGAGCTCGACGTTCGTCTGGATCACTCAGCATGGCANANNTGGCTCGAGCAGTATTGGGNAGCGCACCTTGCCACCTTGGCGGGACAGTGGACGCCGTCCACGCATGCTGCGCGAANACAGGTCCCNAGCGANCCNGGNCTGGTGTGGTTTGAATCAAAGCCCTCNCCCGATTTCTATAGACAAGCCGTCACCGGCGAAGTCACCCTTGACGCAGTACCTGATGCAAGCTGGTCGGCAGGAGGCCTGGGCATCATCGGCGCGACGGCGGCTGTCGCATGGCCATTGGACGTGTCCACATGGGAAGGCATCGCATGGCGGCAGCGTGACGACCGACCGCGCAGATTGGACGAGGCGGTCATGGAGCGCCTCGATCACGACCCACGTTTGGTGGCGTGTCGGGACCCACGGAAAGGGCGCAGTCTCCTGGCACCAAGGGGCACGTCGCCCGTTTTGTTTGGCCTGCGAGGCACGGATCGAACCGCCGTTGAGGAGGGCGTCAGGACCCTTGTTGAGGCTCAGGGCACAGAAGATGTGGCCGGTCATTGCATCTTCCAAACCAACCAAGGAAGCGGCGACCACTTCCCGCCTGCCCTCGAAGCGACCGTGGAAAAGCTCCACATCTTGCGTGGGGGTCANGTTGCCCTTGAGACCTCTGAAGGCACGTGGCTGGCGTTTGCGCCGTCCGATGAATTGCGGCACCTTGCAGCTCAACTTGTCGCCGGCGACGTGGTGCGGGGCCTTGGTCTCGTCAGCCATAGGGAAGGACGGGAAGGGCTTCACCTCGAAGCGTTGAATCACGTGTCAGGNCCCCTTCGAAACAGATCGCGCCCGCTGTGCCCAACCTGTGACGTCCGCATGAAATCTGCTGGCCGAAACCAAGGGCTGCGTTGCCCTTCGTGCACACATCGCGAGCCGGACCGCTGGGTCGGTACGCCGGTGACGCCGAGTGGATGGGTGCAACCTCCGCCTGATCGCCGACGGCACCTCGCCCCTGACCTCGGCGCGAAATGAACAAACGGCCGTGCGCTGGATTCCATTCACCGGCATCTTCCTAACAGACGATGNACCCCTCCGCACATGGCCGATGAAACCGGCGTAGACATCGCGACCGTGCTTGCGGGACTCGTGTTCCTAGGATTGCTCGCCTTCGTGGTGTGGAAGGCCCGCCAAAACCGAGCTGCCGCACTGGCCAAGACCGGCCCGAAGGTGGCCGGCGAGGACCCCNTNGAAGGCGGCGCTCGACGACCAGAAGCCTTCGATGAACCCACGGAAGAGGACCTCGAAATGATGGGCGACTTGCTCAACGAGGACGAAGATTAGGCGAATTCCAATCCCTCGTCCACGATGCGTACGCGCTGCGGCTCGTCCTGGCCCTCCAGCAGGCGAACACCGCTTGCCTCCACCGTCAACCGCCACGAAGCGAATCCTGCCTCGATGAGCTGGTCCTCGGATCGCACGCGGAACCCGTCCTCTGCGTCCATGTCGGTACCAAGTTTCGTGGTCGCCAGCAGGGTGATTTCACCAAGACCTGACGCAAGACCGCTCAGGGCATCAAACGAGGCCTTCGGGATTCGGCCGGTTGCGGGAGCCCAGTCGTCCATGACCACCAAACCCACACCAGGCAGCGACGTCGCGGCTTGCTGGAGCGATTTCGTCACCAAATCCATCCTCCCGACCAANTTCATGGCATGGAANCGGGTGGCCACCGTGGGTGGAAGGCCACCTAGGACTTGGGAAAAGCGCGNGGGGTCGGGCATCTCGGGCGCCGCCCAGAGCACCCGCTCACCGTTCTCAAGCACCTGCTTGGCCATGTGCAGGGCCAAGCTTGTGGCCCCTGCCCCTGCAGAAGCCGCAAGGTGAATTTTGGTTGCCTGGAACGCGGGGCGCCATGCTGCCATGTGCGGTGTTGGTTGACGAAGGAGAAAGACGCTTCCGGTGTCGGAACGCTCATGATGTGGGAGCGAAAGACNGGTGCATGGCCGAGGAGACGAAGACAGAACGCATCCCCCGTCGCCCTGCTCCTGAATTCACGGAGGTCGGTTCCTTNGGCGAGGCCATCAAGACGCACGGNCTCATCGGTACCGCGGTCAACGACAAGAACCAGTACGGCCCNGTGGGCATGATGGTGTTGCTCTTCATCGTGGCCGCCATCACCTCCCTCGGACTTCTGCTGATTCGCTCCTCCTGAAGCGCAAGGGCTATNCTCCTCTCGACNCAAGTTGGGTCATGGAACAGGGCCATCCTCCCGCGACGATGGCCTTCACNGACCGCCGCTGGACCATCATGGCCGCCCTCTTGGGATCCAACACGGCCGTGATGCTGGTGCATGGGCTTCAGCAAGAGATGAACCCNAGCGTCACACGNGAATTCGCCTTGACGCTGATTGCGGTCACCTTGCCGTTTCAGGCGGTGTACTTCATGATCCACACCTACGCGGACTCCTTCGCGCAGAATCTGGCTCCGGCGGAACGCCGCACGCTGGAGCGNCTGTCCACCGTGTGCCAAATCATCGCCTATGCCTCGCTCCTCGGCTTGGCCATCCTGTGGAGCAACGTCTCTCCCTTCGTGGGCGGCGGTTTCCTCGTCGCATCCTTTTGCGCCCTTCTGATGGTGCGCATGGCCATGCGCGAGGCNCGTTCCTCCTCGGAGGCCGCACGTTCCTCCTGAACGTCGGCCTGCGAAGGTTGATGGGGCGGCCACAACGCCGAACGTCATGGCCTTCTGTCCGTTGGATTACCGCTACGGCTGCCAAGACTTCAAGCGGATTTGGTCGGAAGACGGCCGCCATGAGCGCCAACTCGAAGTTGAGCGCGCGTTGGTCTGGGCCCACCAGCAGATGGGACGTGTCTCGGCTGAGGACTACGCCGTGATCGAGAAAATCGCGGTACCGGACGTGGTCACCAAGCAGAGGGTCAGCGAAATCGAGGCAGAAACGCGGCACGACATCATGGCCTTGACCAAAGCGATGGCCGAAGCCGCGGGCGACGCAGGCTGGTGCGTGCACTTGGGTGCGACCTCGAACGACATCGTCGACACCGCCGTTGGGCTGCAGCTTCGCGACAGCATCGTCCTCCTGCGAAAGGCGCTGTGCGACCTCATCGCGGTATGCGCGGACGTCGCCGAACGCGAACGCGACACCGTGATGCTCGGCCGAACCCACGGGCAAGCCGCCGTCCCCATCACTTTCGGACTGAAAGCCGCCGTCTGGCTGGACGAACTCCGCCGGCACCTCGTCCGTCTCGACGAAGCCAGTCCACGCATCGCCGTCGGGAAATTCCTCGGTGCCGTTGGCACGGGGGCTGCACAAGGCGAGGGAGCCCGTGAACTCCAACGGCTCATCCTTGAGCACCTTGGCCTGGGTGTCCCGCTCGCCACGACCCAAGTCGTCGGCCGTGACCGGTACATCGAGTACGTCCACTGGATGGGCAACACGGCNACGTCCTGCCAGAAGGTCTTGACCGAAATCNGAAACCTGCAGCGTTCAGAAATTGCAGAAGCGGGTGAAGGCTTTGACGTCAAGAAGCAGGTGGGTTCCTCGACGATGGCTCACAAAAAGAACCCCATCACCAGCGAAAACGCCAGTGGGCTCGCCCGCATCGTGCGCTCGTTCATCGCACCAAGCCACGAGAACGCCATCCTCTGGCACGAGCGTGACCTNGCCAATTCCAGNGCGGAGCGCTTCACGCTCTCGCACGCCTCGGCCTTGTGCGAGGACGTGCTGGCCAAGACNGCCAAGGTNCTNCGAGGNATGTGGGTTGATGCTGCGCGTTGCCTCAAGAACATCGACGATCAGCGNGGCCTGGTCATGGCCGAGAAGGTGATGATNGAATTAACCTCGCACGGCATCGGTCGCGACGAAGCNCACGAAATCCTGCGCACGGCCTCCTTCACCGCGGTCGAAACCGGNGAACACCTGATGGACATCTGCATGCGGACGCCCGAAATCACCGCGGTGTTCAGCGTCGAGGACCTCGAAGCGATGTTCGATCCCGCCAACCACATCGGTGTCTCAGGCGAACTGGTCGACGAAGCCGTCGAGCTCGCGCGCCAAGCCATCGCCTAATCAGGCCATCTCGAGGTGCCCTCGACGGCCTTCCCACACGGGGGTCCAGGTCACCTCCAATCCCTCGGGAAACATCGGTGCCCGCACCACGAGGGTTTCGTACTCACCGCCTTCGCCGTCGACGTTGAAACGGTGCACCTTGGACAAGGCTTCCAATTCGTCGAGGGCATCGTTATCCAGGACACGACCCAACCAAGTCGCGTCAAGACCTTCCGCTGAAACCGAGGTGATCATGACCTCAAAGCCATGCGCAGCCAGGCCTCGAAGGTGCTCCTCAGGTCGTTGATGCCAAAGCGGCGTCCACGTGCGCAGCCCCAAGGCTTCACCGAGACGTTCCAGCCTGTTGCGCTGATAGTCTGAACGGAGGGCCCCGCTCACAAATCCGTCCAATTGGTATGAAATGAGCATGGCTTCGAGGGCCTCGAAATCTGGACCCTCCGCTCCGTCGATCACGCGGTGTTCCCACGGCACGCCGGCAGCGGATGCTTGACGTCCCGCCAGCCGCGTGTTGGGCACCTGGAACATCGGAGAGTCTCCTTCCACCACGAGGGTGATGATAACGCACACGTCCCAACCTCTGCACGTGGCCCACCACCACGCTGCAGAGGAGTCCTTCCCGCCGGAGGAGAGGACAGCGACGCGCATGTTGGTGCGGGGTCGAAGGCCTTCATCAGCCTGACCTTGGGAAAGAGGGTTCAAATGGGGTGGACCCGCGCTTCAACCGTAGGCGGCGCGACCGTCTTGGAGGCAACAGCATGCAACCCAGCGGACGAGGTTACGACCACGGCATTACCACCTTCAGCCCAGACGGCCGACTCTTCCAAGTCGAGTACGCCCGGGAGTCCGTCAAGCGCGGCACCACCACGGCTGGACTGAAGTTCCGCGACGGCGTGGTGCTGGTCTGCGACAAGCGCATCATTTCACGCCTGATTATCCCCGAATCCATCGAGAAGGTGTTCAAGGTCGACGAGCACGTTGGTGTTGCGACCTCCGGTCTCGTGGCCGACGCCCGCCAACTCGTGGGTCGTGCTCGCGTGGAAGCCCAAATCAACCGCATCACGTACGCGGACACCATCCCTGTGGACGTCTTGGTGAAGAAAATCTGCGACTTCAAGCAGTCCTTCACCCAATACGGCGGCTCTCGCCCCTTCGGCACCGCCCTCCTCATCGGTGGTGTTGACGACGAAGGCATCCACCTCTACGAGACCGACCCTTCGGGCGCGTACCAGAGCTACCACGCTGGTGCGATCGGCAGCGGCCGCAACACCGTGATTGAATTCTTTGAGCAGAAGTGGAAGGAAGGGTTGACCCTGAACGCCGCGATGAAGCTGGGCCTTGAGGCCCTGCAGCACGCCAACGACAGCAACCTGAACCGGGAAGCCGTCGAGGTCGCGACCATCACGGCAGACGGCTACAACGTGCTGGACCGCGCAGCGGTCAACAAGCAGATCGACCGGCTCAAGCCCATCGACGAGTGAAGCGGTGACCGTGCATGGTCTCCCTCGACGACGCGGTTGTCGCGCGCTGGGAGTACGGCGGGAAGCGATACGAGGTGTTGCTTGACCCGGACATGGTTGAGGCTTTTCGAGAAGACCCCACATCGGTCAACCTCGACGACTTCATGGCCGTCGAAGACGTCTTTCACGACGCCCGACAAGGCGAGCGTCCCGCGGTGGAAGACCTCGTGTCCACCTTTGGTAGCGAGGACGTGGCCGAAGCGACACGCACCATTCTGGAGCGAGGCAGCATCCAGTTGACCACTGCTCAACGAAAGGCTCGCGTCGAAGCGATGCGCCAACGCATCCTCCACCACATCCACAGCGAAGCCGTGGACCCGCGCACGAAGTCGCCCCATCCGAGGGCACGTCTGGANCTNGCGTTGGAGGAAAGCCGCTTNTCCGTGGACCCATTCAAGCGCCTNGAGGCCCAGGTGAAGGATGCNATCAANGTGCTGAAGCCGCTTCTTCCCCTTTCGTTTGAGCGCATCAAATTGGCCTTCAANGTCAACGGCAGCGCCTANGGACGCGCGCACCAGATGNTNCGTTCAGACCTCAAGCGAGAGGAATGGTTGAGCGANGGNTCCTGGGTCGCGGTCGTNGAGGTGCCCACNGCACGAAAAGCTGACCTCATCGGCGAGGTCATGCGGCTTGACAAGGACGCCGAGGTGCGAGAACTGCCCTCGTAAGCGGCCCGTTGCCGAGGTCCCCGATTGGGACCTGATTCCGGTGGTCTTCCCTGAGCCCGTTCAGCGGGTCGCGAGGGTAAGGTTCTTCCACATGTCCTCGGGGACTTCCATGGACAAGCGCAGACCGCCCATGGCACCCAAGCGAACAGGGTCATCGACAACGTGGACGTTGACGTCACCCATGTCGGAAAGACGACGCTCGATCATGGCGCCGAGGCCACGGATACCAGAACCGCCACCGGCGAGTACCATGTTGCGACGGAATTCGTCGTGGAACTCCGGGTTGGACTCGGAAATGAGCTTCTTGACGTTCTCAACGATGGGGTCGACGATGGACTCGCAGGCCCGCTGCACGCAGTCGGTGATGTCGAGGGTCATGGCCTTGCCTTCGATGGAGAAGTCCACCATGATGGGGTCCTCAGGCGGCGAGGTGGAGACAAAGGAATGCTGTTCCTTCCAGCGGCGTGCCATGTCCTTGGTGACCTGCGCGCCGTTGTACTTGGCTTGGACTTCATTGATGATCTGGCTGTCCACGTAGTCGCCGGCGAAGCCGGTGTGCATCTGGTCACCGGGTCCGGGAATGGTCCCGTAAACGCGGCACAGGTCGGTCGTACCCGCACCGATGTCGATGACGAGGGTGTGTTCCAACATGTCGAGGGCGTAGGCCACAGCGAAGGGTTCGGAGATGATCATGGCGGCGTTCACGGAGCCTGCAGCAGCGTCGAAGATGGCCGTCTTGTCGACGTGGCTTGCTTCGGCCGGGGCACCGATCACGGCGACCACGCGGTCGTAATCTTCGGGATCGGAGAGGCCAATGAGATGGGTGATGAAGTGGGCGATGTACTGCCGGTCTTCGGGGGTGTCCTTGATGACACCGAGTTCGAGGGGGCGGTAGAGGTTCAGCGCCAAGCGGTTCTTGAGCGCCTCTTCACCGAACAGCACGTCACGCTTCAGGAAGTTGCGGGCAACGGGATCCTTGGGGGTCCCAATGACGGTGAGTTCTTCCACTTCGTGGGAAGCGGAGGACACCATGACGGAACGGAAGGTTCCGAGGTCGATTCCAATGTAAAGCGTCTCTTTGGCCATGGGCCCACGAGCGTGGTTTCGCTTATGAACCATCCCTTGGCTGATTTGAGGTCAGCACCACGCTTCACAGGTGTGGCAATACCATGCCGCATGCTCGGGATAAAGCTCAGCCATGCCCGAGCAACCCGTGCATTCTTTCTGGGCCTGATCGCCAAACATCTGCATGACGATGGACACGTGGTGATGATCGTCGATGCCAAGTTGCTGGCGCATCGCCCAGAGCAGCTGGTCTTCGGAGGGAGAGATGATCCCGTCTTCAAGCACGAGTTCAACCACGCTCTTGTAGTCGTCAATGACCTGAATTTCGCGGTGGTCGAGCCGAATGCCGCCTTTCTCGGCGACGATGTCCTGGCCACCGGGATCGTCAGCAAACACCACGAGGGCACTCGCCTGAAGGCTTTCTTCCCTCAACTCAAGTTGAATGCTGCTGCCTTCGAGGTTCGCATACACCAAGCGTGAATGACGGTTGATGGTGTTCGTGATCGAGCGCGCAGTGTCCTCTTTGGTGCGGCCGCGCTTCCATCCCGTTGGGCTGGATTCGTTGTAGGCATAGAATTCCGTGCCGTAGCCGGGATACTCCAAACGGAGTTCTTCTCCACCGTCAAAATCGTTGGTCAGGATGTGGAAGGCGGCGACGTGGGTGGAGACGATGTTGTCGTCGTCATCGAAACTGATCATCAGCGGCTTTCGCTCTTCGGCAGCGGCGTTGAAGTGACCCTGCATGCCGCTCATCCACTTGTCCTCCAACCGCTTCAGGCTGGCTTCCTGCTCACCGGAGAGGCCCTTGTCGATCCCAAGCATGCCGCGCAGTTCCCCCGATTGGAGCTCTTGCTTGAATTGGTCGACCAAGCCAGCGTTGTAGTGGTGGTCGTCACGTGTTGGACCTGCCCTTTGTTCCACGTGGTTGGGGTCGGCCCATTCGTAGCCGCACTTTGAGCAAGCGAGGTATCCAGACATCGTGGACGGCTGGGCGTCTCCACCGCAGCGTGGGCAATCGCCGTCTTCGTCAACGGCAAGATTGTCTGCTGCTTCGCGACGACCGCGGCGGGGATTGAATCCAGCCATGCACCGTGATGAACCGAGACCGGACTTCAAGGTGTCCATGCTCAGGCGCGGATGGCCTTGCGCCCGTAACGGAGCACGCCGTCCTGTGCGTAGACGCGCCGTACAACAAGGTGGACTTCGTCGTCGATGCTCACGTCGTTTTCATGGCCGTCTGCGTACAGGAACACGCCTGAAGGCCCCTCCTCGAACGAGAGGATCATCGACGTGAGGCCGCCAAGAGAAGGGGCCCGGATGGCAAACTCGGAGGGGCATCCCGCCGCGATGAGGCGCGTCCATGAGACCACACGCGCGGTCATGGGCAGGCAAGCACCCTGCTCCGGCAAACTTCCATCGGCAAGCGCCCCACGTGGTGGCCAAACCGGCCCGGCTTGGGCTTGCATGCCCAACCGGGCTCCCATGCCGAGGTCGTGCACTTGGCCGGACACGTAGGCGCCTTGGGAGACGTTCGAGGCGGCCATTTCTGTGGACCACGCGGTGGTGATGGCATCGTGGGCGGAGGCTCCGACCGCGATGCGAAGCTCGGCGGCAACGGAGACCGCAGCGAGGTCAATGCTCGCATCGCGATCCAACACGGCTGCACCGCACTGGAAGCGGTGCGCGACGTGCTGTGCACCCACCTCCATGGTCAGCCACGGCAGGCTTGCAGACAGGATGCGTCGCTCCTCATCGTCAACCTCGAGATCCACAGGACCCTCATGCTTGCCGTGCCGCCAGGCTTCGAGGGCATCGATGAGCACCGTGAGGTCATCCGCATCCGGGCCGTGCACGCGGCGGTCTTCAACGTGGAACACGGAGGCCACGATGACACCGTCATCGATGCTGGACACGGCGTTCCCCGCCATGCTCGTGTTGAGGATCACTCAGGCGACCTCCCAAACACGTGAACCGCACAGGTGGCTCCCGAGCCACCGACGTTGTGCGTGAGACCAACCTCCGCATCACGGACTTGACGTGGACCGGCGTCGCCACGCAATTGCTTGAACACCTCGACCGCTTGTCCTGCTCCGGTAGCACCCAGAGGGTGACCCTTGGCCTTCAGGCCGCCTGAGCCGTTCACCGTGGTGCGCCCTTCATTGCGTCGGCCTTCACCGTGGCGCGCGAAAACGCCGCCCTGGCCGCGCTCGGTCAGTCCGAGGTCTTCGGTGGCCAACAATTCCGCGACGGTGAAGCAATCGTGCACCTCAACAACATCGAGGTCTGAGGCGGCATATCCTGATTGAGCGTACGCCTGCGAGGCGGCGGAACGTGTCGCAGCGAGGGTCGTGAGGCTGGGCCGGTCGTGCAGCGCGAGATGGTCGGACGCCGCTCCGCTGCCTCGCATCCACACCGGCGTGTCCGTCAGCGTGCGCGCGACGTCAGCAGAAGCCAGTACAACGCAAGCCGCACCGTCGGAGGTTGGGCAGCAGTCGTACAGGGTCAAGGGATCCGCGATGACCATGCCGCTCGCCGCTTTCTCAAAGGAAACGTCCTTGCGCAGATGAGCAACAGGATTCTCCAACGCATGGGCGTGGTTCTTGACGCTGATGTGCACCAAATCGTCGTGGGTTGAACCGTGTTCATGCATGTGCCGTCGGGCCATCAGGGCGTAGGTGCCGGGGAAGGTCAGGCCTGCCAAGCGTTCCCATTCGGTATCGCCGGACACGCCGAGCCAGTACCGCTTCCGCTCCGGTGTGAGGTCGTTCATCTTCTCCACACCGCCAACCACGACCACGTCTGCGCGACCGCTGGCGATCGCCGCCCAACCATCGCGCAACGCGAAGCCGGAGGATGCACAGGCGTTCTCAATGCGACGAGCGGGAATGCCGGCCATGCCCGCATGCTCGGCAAGGTAGGCCGCCGTGTTGCCGAGCTGGCCACCACCGAACGCGGTCGAACCGAGGAAGACCTCGTCGACCGAGGAAGGAGCAAGGTCACCGTCGATCGTGTCGAAACAGGCGCGTACCGCATCGGCCCACATGTCCTTCATCGCGGCAGGATGCGTGCCGTAGGGCGTTTGTCCTGCGCCGACCATGGCAACGTCGACCATGCGTCTCCATCCACCCCCGGCACTTGACCATCACGGTGGCTGAGGCCGATGATGCTATGAACCACGCGCGGGGGCGGGAAATCATGCTGCGCCAGTGTCGAGAGCACGGTCATTTCTCCGGAACGAACTGCCCGGTCTGCAACGAGGAAGGGAAATTCATCATGTCGGACCGTGAAGCCAACTCCGTTGGCCGGATTTTGGCCCTTGTGCTTCGCCACGCTCCGGAGAAGTTCAACGTGGACATGGACATCAACGGCTGGGTCGAGACCCGTGAACTGTCCAAGGCCATTGCCGACAGCCGCCGTCACTTGCACTGGGTTCGCGCATGGCACTTCGAGGCCATCGCCAATGCCGACGAGAAGGGACGATGGCAAGTGGAGAACGAAATGATCCGCGCCACCTACGGCCACTCCATCGAAATCGAACTCGACCTGCCCACGGACGACATCCCCGAGGCGCTGTACTGGCCGTGTGAAGCCAGTGAGGTCGAATCCCTCCTCAAGTTCGGCATCCTGTCGGGCGACCGCAAGCACATCCACCTGTCGCGCACCATCGCGAATGCCCTCGAGGCCGGGCACGTGCGCATTGGACGTCCCTCGATCATCGAAGTGGACACCATCCGGGCCATCGCCGACGGTCATACCATCTACCGTGCAGGAACGACCGTGTTCCTGACCGATGAGGTCCCACCTTCGGCCCTCTACCCCGTGGGCGAAGACGACCCCATCGTCCAGGAAACCTTCGCCCGCTGGGACGAAGAAGAGTGATCACCGCGCGCCACAGGCTGGGCAGAAATCCAGCTCAGGATCGAGCATAGCACCGCATGTCTCGCAGACGCCAGACGCCAACGTGGACATGGTTTCACGGACCTCGGATTCGACGGTGCGTTGTTGAGGGCGTACGACCTTGGTCGGGTCCAAGCCCAAGCGGACGCGCTCGCCGTACGCGGCCTGGAAGCGCATCGCCTCTTGGAGGGAGGCTTCCAGTTGCCGACGGCGTTGCTCACGCTCCACGGCGTCAGCGATGGACGCCGTGGCTTCGAGTTCAGCCTGCAGATGACGCATGAACACGTCCACCGATGCTTCGTCGCCCATGGATGACCTGTGAGTGCGGTCCGTCTTCAATCCTCGCGAGGCACCCTCATGAAGCGCCGCGGCGTGGACCCACCATGCCCCCCGTCGTCGTGGTGAAACTCGGGGGCGGTCTCATCACAGAAAAAGCGAGCATGACCACCGTTCATGAAGATCGATTGAACCGCTTGGCCAGGGAAATTGCAGCCGCGGCACGGCAGGGCGTCCGGGTGCTGGTTGTGCATGGTGCAGGCTCCTTCGGCCACCTCCGGGCCAAAGCATGGCGCCTTTCGGATGGCCGATCAGATGCACAAGGGAACGACGGCTGCGCGAACCAAGACGAGGCCGTCGAACGCGTGCGCGAGGACATGATGCTGCTCGCCGAGCACGTGACGCAAGCGCTGCATGACGCTGGCCTTGCGACCAGCATGCACCCTCCACACCGTTGGGCCGTTGGGTTGGGAACGAATTTCGTCGGCGACCTTCAGCCGCTTCAGCCGGGCGACGTCACCCCTGTCACGTGGGGTGATGTGGTGCCCGTCGAAGGGCCCGCAGCATTTGGCATCCTGTCCGGGGACGATCTCGTGCACCGGTGCGCGGTTGAATTACCCAATGTTTCTCGCGTGGTGTTTGCGATGGGCGGGGCCGACGGCGTGCTCAGGAAGCCACCGCATGAGGCCACGGAAGAGGATTTGATCGAGGTCTGGCACGATGCCGCTGATTTCGTGGGCGTTCACGCCGCGGACATGGACGTGACCGGGGGCATTGGCCTCAAGGTTCAGCGGGCTCGAAGCATCGCACAACACGGCATCGAGACCTGGTTCGTAAACGGCGAAGTCGAAGGCCGCCTTGAGGCGGCCATGCTGGGACGCCCCGTGCGAGGAACGCGCTTCCCACCCCCGCAGAAGGGATGAAGTGTCGCAGGCCACACCGGTTGTCCATGGCTTCCGCCATGAGGACCGATGTCGCTGAAGCCGACGCCGAGGCACTCGACGGTTTTGACCCTGAGCAGGTCGACATGATGGCAGAAGCCGTCATCCTCGTGGACGAGATGGACCGCCCGCTTGGGCGGGCCTCCAAGGTCAACGCTCACCGTGGTGCAGGGGCCTACCACCGGGCGTTTTCCGTGATGCTGTTCGACCAAAACGGCAGGCTGCTGTTGCAGCGCCGTGCCGACGACAAGATCACCTTCCCTGGGATCTGGGCCAACACCTGTTGCTCTCATCCGCTCGATGTCCCCGAAGAACGCGAAGAGACGGACGGGTTGGGCGTTCGAAGGGCCGCCGTTCGAAAACTGAAGCAAGAGTTGGGGATTGAATCGGTGTCGGTGGACGACCTGACCTATGTCGGTCGTTTCCGGTACCAAGCGCGACAAGACGAGACATGGATTGAACGCGAGGTCGACCACCTGCTGGTGGGCCGGGTCAGAGATCTCGAAATGAGCCCAAACCCCAACGAGGTGGCCGAGGTCCGTTGGGTCAGTCAAGACGAGATGGAAGCCATGCTGGTTGAAGAGAATCCAGAACACCCCGTTGCGCCATGGTTCCGCTGCATCGCAGCACGTTTGATGGACGATGCGTGGTGGAATGCGGAAACCAAGGAAGACCATCAAGCCCTCTTCGACGAGCACATCCACGACCTTGGGGACGTCAGTCACATGCTGCCCGGCGCTGTTGGAGCGGACCTTCGCACCTCGGTGTTGGAAGTGTTGCCCTTGGTCGAATCCCGGATCGCATCCCGACTGACCGCCTCCCGTCATCCGCGCCTGGGTCAAGCCATGATGCACCTGATCGAGGGAGGCGGCAAGCGCATGCGCGCCTCCTTGCCGTGGCTCGTGGCCAAGGCCATCGGGGACACGCATAGCGGCCTGCTCGACGTGGGCTCAGCCATCGAAATCATCCACAACTTCACGCTCGTCCATGACGACATCATGGACGATGACCCCGTCCGGCGTGGGCGTCCAGCGGTTCACGTGGCCTATGACATGCCAACCGCGATCAACGCTGGCGACGCGATGCTGGCCATCGCCTTTGAGCACCTGTGTGACGCACCTGGTTTCGACATGGCCCTGCTGCCCGACATCGTCGAGCGCATCGCTTGGATGGTTCGTCGCGTCTCGGAAGGTCAGCAGCTCGACATTGAATTCGAACACGAAAGCAACGTCACGGAGCCAAGGTACATCGAAATGATCGAGGGAAAAACTGCCGTCATGTTTCAGGTATGTTCCGAACTTGGCGCTCTGCTCTCCGGCGCCGACGAGGACACCATCGATTGCATGCGCGAGTGGGGCCTTAACGTGGGCTTGTGCTTCCAGTTGATGGACGACCTCATCGACGTGGTGTCCGACACCGCGACGCTCGGAAAGCCAGCGGGTTCAGACGTCGCGCAAGGCAAGCGGACGCTGATGGTGATTCACGCGCTGGACCAGCCTGACGGACCCGCCAAGGACGCCTTGTTGCAGGCCCTTGGCAAAGGGGAGGAGGCCACGGCCGCCGACATCGAGGCCGCGCGCAAGGGCCTCGAAGCCTCCGGTTCCATCGCCTACGGTCGGGAACGGGCCACGTCCTATCACGCTGCAGCACACGCCTGCCTCGACCGACTCCCGTCGAGCCCAGCCCTCCGGGCCCTACGCGAGTTTACCGATCTCCAGTTGGCTCGGCTTTCCTGAGCACCACGGCATCGCCTGGGTGAAGAATGCCCTCGACCACAACTTCTGCATACCATCGCGTCCGTTCAGGGTGTCGCTTTGCGTCAATGCTGCGAAAAGAACCTGAAGTGAACGCTGCCGCGATGGTGCGGCACGGTGGAGCAGGTCCGGTCAAACGCGCGCGGACGGCACCAAGTTCGAGCACGTCACCTGCAGCGAGTTCGAAAAAGGGCAAGCCCTGCACGAGCACGTTTTCTCCCACGTCACCCGG
>NZMM01000009.1 GCA_002694585.1 Methanobacteriota archaeon | reverse complement strand
ATCATGCTCAACCCCGACGGCAACGACATCGACACGCGGTGGAACATCAATCAAGTGGACCTTAACCGAAATTACGACCACTACTGGAACACGTGTCCCACCACGCAACCGGGCAGCAGTGCCTTCAGCGAATCTGAAACCATGCACAACGCCGAGTACATGAACGCCTACGTCACCGACGCAGACCTCTACGTGACCATGCACACAGGCGTCTGGATCATGCTCTACCCGTGGGGCAAGTGGGCCGACCAGCCCCCGGACTGGGAGTTGTTCTGGAGCATTCGGGACGAGGTCCACGCCACTGTGTCGGACATCCCCATCCAAAACGCCAACCAAGGCCTGTATCCCAACTGCGGCACCAGCCGTGACTACGGGTACGGCGTGATGGGCTTCCCAACCTTCACCTTCGAGACCGACGACGAACAATTCGTGCCGGGGAGTTTCGAATCCTTGCACAGCCGACTGGCCGAAGAACTCGACGTCATGCGTTACCTCATCAACAAGGTCTGGTACTGGAGGGCCCGACTCGACGTCACCTCCCTTGAGGTCAACGACGTCAGCGTGTCGCTCGACGTGACCAACCACGGCTATGCGAGCACGACCAACGCGTCCCTCGAGTACCGGCTTGAGGACGGGAGCGTCGCGTGGGCGTCCTCCCTGTTCAACGTCAACGCCAGCACGTCAAAGACCGTGGACATGGGCTTTGAGGCCGCCCTTCTCAGCCCAGGAGGATCGTGGAACCTGAACTATCAGAAGCGCGTCATCGACGCCTCGACATGGGTCAACGAAACCGTACCGGCCATGGTCGTCGACGAATCCGGGGCAGCGGACGGCGAGTCCATGCCAATCGCCACGGCACCGCTGCTGGTGGTCTCCTTGCTGGCCGCCATCGTGGCTGAGCGTCGGAACGGCCGCGAACGCAGCGCCGGAGATACGACCGAGGATTGAAGTGCCACCCCTCGGTCCACGACCGGGAATCCACATGCGCATCGAAATCAGCCCGAGCAACACGCTACACGGCACCCTCATTCTGCCCCTTACGCAAGGCGACGACGTCGCCGACGCCAGCCTTACAGGCGTGCCGTCCGCGCTCAAGGCGCAGATCGCCAACGCGCTCAGCGACGGCGACTTCAAGGGCAAGAAGGGCGAGATTCTCGCGCTGGTCGGAACCGGAGAAGGACGTGCCTTGCTCGTGGGCCTTGGCAAAGCCAAGGACCTCGACCGCGACGTCTGGCGCGACACCGGCGCCAAAGTCACGGCGGCCATGAAGCCCAGCCACGGCAAGGAATTCACCGTCGCGGCCGAAGACGGCGACATGCACGACCTTGCCGCGATGGCCGAGGGCATGATGCTTCGCGACTACAGCTACGACGTCTACATCACCAAGGACGACGAAGACGATGAGGACGACAGCGAAACCGTCGTTCGCTTCGCCTGCGAAGACGAAGACACCGAGCCGCTCGCGGCCATCGTCAATCGCATGTCCGGCGTTGTGAAGGGCGTCCACCGCTCCCGCGACCTCGGAAACTGCCCCCCAAACGATCTCTATCCGATGGCCTACGCGCGCCAGGCGATGGAGTTCGCCGAGACCTCCGACCGACTCAACGTGTCTGTCATCACGTACGAGGAAGCCCTTGAACGCGGCATGGGCGGCTTGGTGGCCGTCGGCATGGGATCCTCCCGCAAGCCCTGCATGGTCATCTTCGAGCTCAACGCCGAACAAGGCGGTCGGGCTCCCGTCATCGTTGGCAAGGGCATCACCTTCGACACCGGTGGCATCTCGATCAAGCCAAGCCCCTCCATGGACGAAATGAAGTACGACATGGGCGGCTCTTCGGTCGTCTTTGGGCTGATGCAGGCCCTCGTCGAGACCGGCTGGGAAGGCAAGGTCACGGGCATCGCCTGCATGGCCGAAAACATGCCTGCCGCCAACGCTCAGCGCCCAGGTGACGTGATTCGCACCTATTCTGGGAAGACCATTGAGGTGCTCAACACCGACGCTGAGGGACGCCTTGTCCTCTCAGACGGGCTCTGGAAGGCCGGAGAGTACGACCCGGAGTACATCATCGACCTCGCGACCCTGACCGGTGCGTGTGTGGTGGCCCTCGGCCACGAAGCCACGGGCCTTTGGTCCAACGATGACGACCTCCGCTCCCGAATTCACGAAGCGGGCAACGCGGTGGGCGAATTGGCCTGGCCGATGCCGCTGCTCCCTGCCTTCGAGAAGGAAATGACCGATTCCAAGATCGCCGACACCCGGAATCTCGGGGCCGGCCGATGGGGCGGCGCGAACACCGCAGCCGCCTTCCTGAAGCAGTTCGTCCCCAGCCGCGGCGAGGGTGACGACGAGGAACAAATCCCATGGGCGCACATGGACATCGCTGGCACCTATTGGGGCGCCAAGACCAACGCCACGGTCAAGCACGGCGCGACCGGCGTGCACGTTCGAACGCTGCACCACCTAATCACGGGCGAGTGAACACCCCGTCGCATCACGCGGCGCTGAAGTGCTCGATGACCTTCCTGGTCATGTCGACGACGAGGCCAACTTCCTCGCTGGTCAAACCGAAGTGAGGGGTGTATCGGAGGGCGTTGTGACCCCCGTGGATGATGCCAAGGCCGTGGCGGCGGCACCACATCTCCACCTTCTCGTCACCGACCACGGGGAAGCGCGCCGGGTCCAGCTCAGCGCAAACAAGCAGACCCGTGCCTCGAACGGACAACACGGCGTCAGGGTGGTCGGCCATGACCTCCTCAAGGCCTGCGACCAACTCAGCACCACGTGCACGGATGTTGTTCCGCAACTCTGGTGTGATGCGGTCGAGCACCGCGATGGCGGTCTCTAGGGCACGAGGATTGGTGGTCATCGTGTTGCCGTAGATGCCAGTGACGTACTTGTCGGCCACCTCTGTGGTCATGCCAACCACAGAGAGCGGGAACTGGCCGGCGTTGATCGCCTTCGACCATGCTTCCATATCAGGTGCTTCGGCGTCTTGGAAGCCTTCGTAGTCCACGATGCTGAGGCAGCCCTGACCGCGGATGCCGGCTTGGACAGAATCGACGACCAGCATGCTGCCGTGTTCTTTTGTCAAACGACGGGCCTCGTCGTAGAAGGCTCGCTCCACACAGACGCCGGGNGCCCCCTCGCCTTGCACGGGCTCAATGGCAAGCAGTTCAATGAACACACCGTCTGCATCGGCCTGTGCGAAGGCCGCCTGGAGGGCGGCGATGTCGTTGGCTGGAATCAGCGCGAGGTTCTCCCGACCTTGGAAGGTGTTCAGGTTCTTGTCGTAGCCGTCCTTGCACGAGTGCGAGATCTGCGCGGGTCGGTCGGTGCGCCCATGGAACGCGCGCTCGATGGCCAACATTCGGGTCGGCTTTCCTTCGTGTCGTCCCCCTGGTCCGGTCATGTGAAGGGCATTCACGTCGCAAATGCGCATCCCGACCGTCATACCTTCTGACCCGGAATTCATGCAGATGAATCGGTCGAAGGGGCAGCCGTCCTCGCGGCTGTGTCCAATCTCGCGGCGCAGCCGTTGGATGAAGCGGTGCTGGCTGAACGACGGGGTCATGACGTTGGCCATCACGTGGTTGCTGGCCATCGCGTCGATGACGTCCTGAGGGCCGTGCCCGGCGCCCAACATGCCGTATCCGCCGTTGTCGTGCAACACCGCTCCATGAGCGGTCACGATCCAAGGACCGCGAGCGGCCAGCGCCACGTACGGATTGACGGTCGGGGCGGCATAGAAGTTGACGAAACCGGATTGGAGGTCACGAACGAGGTCGCCCTCGTCTCGGAACACCGCGCTTTCACCGAGTTCTTCCACCAGAACTTCGAGACGCTGCTCGGCTTCATCGATCGCCCGGACCANGCGCTCGTCCGACTCGAGGAATCGAGAAATCGTTGCATCGTCGAGTCCGGGGGTTCCGCTGGGCCCCTGTCGGGCCCTGAGCGCATGGAGACGTCGGAGGGCATCGTGCTGCACGGCCGCGATGGTCATCGANCNNTCCACCACAGGTCCAACCCATGAACTTGACCTTGCGGCCGTGGCTCNATTCGCCATACCTTGAAATACCCCGCCGCTGACGCGACTATGAAACCTAAGGTTCACTACTGAGGNGAGGNCATGACNAGCNGCGACGACTGGGAAGAACGGCTCATGGAGCAACTTCTGCAGATGTTGGCGACCTTCGGCATCGAGTTCGATCGTGACGATCTCGAGCGCATGATGGATTTGTTCCGGAACCACTTGGANAACATGGGCCTCGACCTTGAGAAGGCCAACGGNGACGTGCGGTTCAACCTCGACATGGAGGAATTGGNCCGCCTGTTCCAGAACGGCGGGGGGCTCGAGGACCTCATGCGGGGNCTCGGTCTTGACGTGACCGTGGACGCAAAGCAGGTGGAAGTGGACGACGAGGCACTGGACGCGAACCCCGACATCGATTTGCCACCCAGCGATGTCTTCCTCGAGGACTGGAACATGATCATCACCCTTGACGTGGCTCGGAAAGCCGACCTCACGGAAGACCAAGTNGANCTGGCTCTGGTGGAGCGTGGTCAGCAAATCGANGTGCTCCGACGCACCCAAATCACGCCAGTGGCTCGTGTCGCNCTGCCCCACCGCTGTGAGGACGTGGTCGATTGGACCCTGAACAACGGCATTCTGGACATCACCCTCAGGTTGGTGCCCTTAGACAACGAGCCCNCTGAGGCGGACATCGACGAGGCATACGACGACGAGAACCCCGTGGTTGAAGACGGCAGCATCGCCATCGATTTGGCCGACGATGACGACGAAGACGANGACGATGGNGGCATTCCAATTCTTTGAACACATTTGGAGGAACACACATGAGCAACGTCATTGGCATCGATCTTGGAACCACAAACAGCTGCGTCGCGACCATCGAAAACGGTGAAGCCGTGGTCATCACAAACGCGGAAGGAGCACGCACCACGCCCTCCGTCGTCGCGTTTGCGAAAGACGGTGGCGAACGGTTGGTGGGCGTGACCGCGAAGCGCCAAGCGGTCACCAACCCGGACCGCACCATGGTTTCCGTCAAGCGTCACATGGGCACGGACTGGTCCACGGACGTGGACGAAGCGTCCTACACGCCGCAAGAGGTCAGCGCCTTCATCCTGCAGAAGCTCAAAGCTGACGCAGAAGCCTACCTCGGTCACGANGTGACGAAGGCCGTCATCACTTGCCCGGCCTACTTCACCGACGCNCAGCGCAAGGCCACCCGCGACGCCGGCCGCATCGCCGGCCTCGAAGTGCTCCGCATCATCAACGAGCCCACCGCNGCCGCTTTGGCGTACGGCGTGGACAAGGACGTCGACCAGACCATTTTGGTNTACGACCTCGGCGGCGGTACCTTCGACGTCTCCGTGCTGGAGATTTACGACGTCGACGGCCAACCTCAGATCGAAGTCAAGGCGACGGCCGGCAACAACATGCTCGGCGGCGATGACTTTGACGAGACCGTNATCGAATGGCTGCTGGCCGAATTCAAGAAGAGCACCGGCATTGACCTGTCCGGCGACTCCCAGGCCATGACCCGCCTCAAGGAAGCCGCGGAGAAGGCCAAAATCGAACTNTCAGGAACCCAACAAACCCAGATCAGCTTGCCGTTCATCACCATGCGCGACGGCAACCCNGAACATCTCGACATCAGCCTCGCGCGGAGCACCTTCGAGCAGTTGACCTCNGGACTNGTTGAGCAGACGATGGCNCCAACCCGTCAAGCCATCAAGGACGCCGGCCTGAAGGCCGGTGANATCGACAAGGTCATCCTCGTGGGTGGNTCGACGCGCATTCCAGCCGTCCAGGAAGCCATTGAGAANGAAACCGGCAAGTCGCCCTACAAGGGCATCAACCCTGACGAAGCCGTCGCCCTGGGCGCTGCCCTCCAAGCCGGCATCATCGCCGGAGATCAGGGTGTTTCTGATGTGCTGCTGCTCGACGTGACCCCACTNACCCTTGGCATCGANACCCTCGGCGGTGTGACCACGACGATGATCGAGCGGAACACGACCATCCCCACCCGCCGTTCNGAGACCTTCTCGACCGCGACGGACAACCAGCCTGCGGTGGAGATCCACGTGCTCCAAGGCGAGCGCGAATTCGCAAAAGACAACGTGACGCTGGGCCAATTCCACTTGGTTGGCCTGCCGCCCGCCCCACGCGGCATGCCCCAAATCGAGGTCACCTTCGACATCGACGCCAACGGCATCGTCAACGTCAGCGCCAAGGACCTCGGCACCGGNAAGGAACAATCCATTCANATCGAATCCCAGACCTCGCTCAGCGAAGATGANATCAANGCNAAAATCGCCGAGGCGGAGGAATTCGCAGAAGCCGACAAGTCCCGCAAGGCNAAGGTCGAACTGCGCAACACNGCGGACCAAATCGTCTACCAGACCCGCCGAACCCTCGACGAAGCGGGCGACAAGTTGTCCGACGACGACACCTCGGGCGTTCGCGCCCACCTCGATGAGCTTGAAGCGATGGTCCAGGACGACGAAGGTCGTCCCAAGGACATCGAGGACCTCGATGAGGCCAGCATCCAAGCCAAGGTCGGTGAGATCGAGCAGGCCATGCACGGCATCTCCGCCAANCTCTACGAAGCCGCNGCAGCAGAAGCAGCCACGGAGGGCGGCGAAGAGGACGGCAGCATCAGCGTCGAAGACGANGTGGTGGACGCCGATTTCGAAGTCGTTGACGAAGACTGAGCCGACGCACGGTTGAAGACGTGCCCCCCGGTGGTTGCGCCATGGCCGAGGCTCCAGTGCTCGAAGACACCGAGCGCACGACGGGCCGTGTGGCGCTTCGAAAGAACATCGCCGCCGCGATGGCGCTCTCGGGTGCAGTACGCAGCACCCTTGGACCGAAGGGATTGGACAAGCTTCTGCTCGACGACGAGGGACGCACCCTCGTCACGAACGANGGCGTGACGGTCCTCGAAACGGCGCGCGTGGAACATCCGGTGGCGCGCATGCTCATCGATGCTTCATCCGCACAGGACCGCGCCGCACGTGACGGCACCACGTCCGCGGTGGTCATCGCCGCTGAACTGCTTCGCAACGCTTGGCACCTCGTGCTCCAAGGGGTCCACCCGAGCACCATCGTGCGTGGCTACCGCATGGCCGAGTCTGAAGCCATGGCTCACCTTGTGGAGCTCGCCTTCGAAGGCAGCGAGAAGGACCTCATCACGGCCGTTCGCTCCAGCTTGGCTGGGAAAGCGAGCCACGCCGTCCAGGATCGGCTTGCTGATTTGGCCATGGAAGCCGCGATGTGCGTCGAGCGAACCGTGGACGGCGTCCTTGAGGTGGACCCAACGCGGGTCTCAACGGTCATGGCCGTTGGCCGTCCCGCCACCGACTCAGAGATNGTCGAAGGGNTCGTGCTTCAGAAGCGGCGTGCGCACCCAGACATGGTCAAACTCGTGGAAAACGGCACCATCGCGCTGCTCGATGGCGGACTTGAGCGNCGGAAGATGCGTGGAGACGTGACCTTCCAAGCCACCACCCCCGACGTTCTGGACGCCCTCCGCCGCCGTGAAATCGAACGNCTNTTGGACGACGTCGAGGCGGTCGCTGCCGCTGGTGTGGAGGTCTTGGCCGTCTCAGGAGCCATTGACGACGAGGCGCACCGGCGCTTGCTTGACCTTGGCATCCAAGCCTTCCGCAGGGTGCCGGGGAACGATCTGGACGTGCTCGCTCTCGCCACCGGCGCAACGGTGCTCCACCACGTGGATGCGCTGCACGCCGACGCTTGTGGACGCGTGCTCGAAAGCCGATCGCACATGCTCGGGGACCTTCATCACTGGACCGTGCGCGGAGAAGGTCATGCAGCGACGCTCATCGCACGAGGCAGCGGCGATGAAATCGTCGAGGAAACCTCCCGCTGTTTCGATGATGCCCTCGGCGTCGCGGCGCACCTCCGCAAGGATCGGCGCTTGTTGGTCGGAGGCGGTGCGAGCCATGTTCACCTTGCACGCCACCTCAGGCGCTTTGCCGAAGCCACTCCGGGGCGAGAGCAAATGGCCATCGAGGCNTTCGCTGACGCCTTGGAAGTTATTCCNCGCGCCTTGGCAGAAAACGCTGGCCTGGACCCAATCGACGCGCTGCTCGATGTGACCGCTGCCCAAGCCGATGCTGCGAATGGGGCCGAGCGCATCGGCCTGCACCTTGAACAGCACGTCCCCACCGACCTTGGGGCGGCTGGGGTGCTTGAGCCGCTCAGCGTGATTCNACCCACCGTCAGCGGTGCCACCGAGGCCGCATGCGCGGTGTTGCGGATCGACGACGTACTTTGGGCGCGCCTCGAGGCACAAATTCCAGACGACATCCAGGCTCAACTTGACGCGATGGGCGAGCAGGACGCCTAATCCGGCCGTCTCGGGGAACNGACCTGTACCGCTTTGCTTCAACACGAGCGTTCATATGCCNTCCGACAGCCCGAGGGTTGTGACTTCCGAGGGAGATTCCATTACCGTCGGCATTGACGACCTTGCCATTCACGTTCCCCGCTTGTACCTCGACATGCGGGAGTTTGCTGAACTCCGCGAGGCAGATTATGACAAGCTGAACAAGGGACTGGGCCTCTCCGCGATGGCCATCCCCGACGTTCACGAGGACACGGCGACCATGGGNGCCATGGCCGTGATGCGGCTGATCGACCGCAACGGCCTCGACCCAAGGGGCATCGGCCGTCTCTACCTCGGCACCGAATCNGCGCTCGACGGAGCCAAGCCCACCGCGACCTACATCGTTGACATGCTTACGCAGCGTTACGCCTCGCGCTACGGTGAGGACTGCTTCCAGAACTGCGACGTCGTTGACATGACCTTCGCGTGCATCGGCGCTGTTGACGCCCTCCACACCACCTTGGACTGGTGCGCCCGGAGCACCGATGATGACGAGCGAATTGGCATTGTCGTCTACGCGGACAACGCGAAGTACGAACTCGGGTCACCGGGTGAGTACACGCAAGGCGCCGGAGGCGGCGCCCTGCTCATCCGCCGAAACCCACGCTTGCTTGTCGTTCCGGATTGCTGGGGCATCTCCACCAGCCCNGCGCACGACTTCTTCAAGCCACGCCGCGAGATGAGCTTGCGCGCCGTCATGGGCGACGTGCTCGANCTTGCACGGGAAACCGGAGCGAACCTGAAGGAAGGCATCCTNGACCGCATGGTCCGTCACCTGCCCGGCTCAGCCCTGCGCAGACTCGGCATTTTTGCGCACGGCGAAGAGCGCATCAGCATCCACCGTGACGAGCCGGTGTTCGACGGGCAGTACTCGAACCGCTGCTATCAAAACGCCGTCCGCGACGCCTTCCTGGATTTCCAGCGACGGGCCGCCCGGACGGGCCGNTACACCCACGACGAGGACGAACGGTTCACCGAACAATGGGAACGCATCATCATGCANCTGCCGTATGCCTTCCAAGCCAAGCGCATGTTCCCNGCCGTGTTCCATCGNGACCGNGAAGGAACGGCCATGTGGGACGACGTGGAAGCCNTCGTCGGCGCGCCNCCNGAGCGCGAGGACGGTCAAGACGACGCGGCATGGGAGAAGGCNATGGACCANTACCGTCGTGCCATCTCCAANACCGAGGCNTACGTGACCTTCCATCGCGACCGCATCGANAAAGGGCAGCGCGCAAGCAGCTTGATCGGCAACCAGTACACAGGAAGCATCTTCCTTGCTCTCATGTCGACGTTCGAATCTGATCTCGAGGACAACACGGACCTCGATGGCGTCCGTTTCGGATTGTGCGGATACGGGTCAGGTGCGAAGGCCAAGGTCTTCGAAGGCGTCGTCAGCCCGAACTGGCGCGAAGTGGTGTCCCGCTGGAACCTCTTCGAGCGCCTGGCCGGCCGCGTAGCCATCGACGCCGTGGTGTACGAAGAACTCCACAAGGGGGTTCGCGAGGCCTCGGTTGTGCCGCCCAACGAAGAGTTCGTCCGCTCGGAAGAAGAGGAAAGCGACCTCGAGGGCGCGCGCCGATACTCCTGGATTTCAGCCTGAACCTTGCAGGTCAAACCTCAAGGGTCGTGGGCCTAAGCCCCTGTTGTGGAAGCGGAGGGCGCCATGCTGGCGTGGACGAAAGTCCGCGACGAAGCCGATGGTTTCGACCTCGTGGAGCACCCCATCCCTGTGCCTGGCGAAGGTGAGGTGTTGATCCGTACCCGGGCGACCAGCATCTGCGGCACCGACCTGCACATCTGGCAATGGGACGAGTGGAGCCGAGACAACGTCCCCCTCGGAACGGTCACCGGCCACGAAACGTGCGGAGAGATCGCTGCCATCGGGCCCGGCGTGGTGGACCGTCATGTCGGTGACCTGGTCGCCATCGAGTGTCACCTCGCATGTTGGGCGTGTCCGCGGTGCGATGAAGGAAACGCCCACGTGTGTGAAAACGGGACCATCCTCGGCGTCCACGACCATGGCGCCTTTGCACCCTACTTCGTCGTTCCAGCGGTCAATGCGCGTCCTGTCCCTCCAGGGCTGAAGCCCGAACACGCCTCGATTCAAGACCCGCTTGGCAACGCGATCCACACGTTGACCGGAGGCCCTATCGAGGGGGCGACCGTCGCTGTTCACGGACTCGGGCCAATCGGCTTGTTCGCTGTCAACGCGGCAAAGGCGATGGGCGCCGCCAAAGTCATCGCTGTGGATTGGGACAACCGCTTCCGCATGGACCTTGCCGAACAGCTCGGCGCAGACCTTGTGCTCGGAAAGGACCACGATGTCGTCGCAGAGATTTTGGCGGCGACCGATGGACGGGGCGTGGACAACGCTTGCGAGTTTTCTGGTGCACAAGCCGCCTTGGCCAACGCCATCCGATCCACACGCATGGGCGGTTTCGTGAACGTGCTTTCTGTGTACGGCACCTCCATGCCGGAGGTCCCGATGAACGAGGTCGTGTTCCGCTACCTCCACCTCAAGGGCATCAACGGCCGCAAGATGTGGGGCACCTGGGACCGCATGCACGCGCTGCTTGAGGCAGGAGCCATCGACGTCGAGCGCATCGTCACGCACACCCTCCCCGTGGCCGAATTCAAACAAGGCATGGACCTGGCTGGACGTGGAGACTGCGGCAAAGTGGTCTTGATGTTCGACGAAGATTCGGCCAAACCGTGAAACCAAAAAGCGCACAGGCACCATCATGGGCGATCCACGTCAAGACCTGCATCAAGGCACCTTTGTCTTCGGTGCGCCGATGGGCTTGGCTGGATGGATTGCCATGGGCCTCGGCCTGCTCATGCTGCTCATCGCTGTGCCGACCTTCATCATGGCAGGCACTTTGGTCGATGCTCCGCCCCCGGGCGAGGTGCCGGTGGTCGCTGACCCCGGTGGAGAGCAACCTGACGACGCGCCCACCGTGTTGCGCGAAGGCCGGCAAGGCGACGAAGGGCACTGGGTTCGCACCACGGCCATGACCACGAGCAGGTACGCGGAAGCAACGTGCACCACCAACGAAGAAGGTGAAGAGTCATGGAGTTTGTACGTCGTCAACCAACGCTCAACCTTCGAACTGCCAAACGGTGACACGCTGGTGTTGACCGACCCTAGTGCGCCTCACGGCTACCCAAAGCCCGGGTGCTCAGACTACACCGTTCAGGCTGGCGAAAACGTGGAGCTGCTGGTGTTCATCAACCATGAGACTGGAGAAGAAGAAGTGCTTGGGGTTGGCGTTCGTGGTGAACAGGCGCATCGCCCCATCGGTCGAATGACCGCGTTCACCACCTCATTCGCCATGCTGGCCATCGCTTCGCTCGTCCTGATGGGATCAACCTCACCCCCAGGGGCACGTATGCTCAAGAAATTGCAGCGCGAACACGACCCACACCAACGCCTCCACCAAGACCAGGAAGGATTGCGTTACGCGGTCGCTCCTGAATGGGAGGGCGATCAGCACGATTGGGTGTTTGACCCACCTGGCGTCGAAGTCTGGAACCGTGCCATGCCCTATGCGGCCGACAACCCCGAGGCCTTGCTTCCAGAACATCCCAACAACCTCGGGAAACTCCACCTCGCGACCTTCACGATGTATTCGGTCTGGGGCTTCGGCTTCGTGGCTGCGGTCACGATGCTCGGCATCTACTCCGACCGTGCCTACGGACCCATTGGACGCTTCATCTTACAAGGAGGGCTCGCCTTGTTCAGCGGCTTGGTCTTCTGGGCCTCGTGGGGACGCTGGAAGCGTCTGCACAGCATCATCGACACCCCGACCTCACCTGTTCGCTCGGTGGCCGTTGGGATGGCCGAGGTGGTCGGAGAGGTTCGCCCAGCCGCCTCCGGCTCCATGCGCGTCACCGTTGGAACCCAGACCGTTCCAGGCTCGAGCACGGCCATCACCGCCCTGACCAGCGGCGTGGCCAAAGCGGCCATCAAATCGATGACCGGCCAACACCTTCAGCAGCACACCGTGGACGGCGTGGTCGCCTACAAGTGGCTGCAGGAGGTCTGGGAAACCCGTGGCAGTGGGGACGAGAAAGTCACCAAGTGGTGGCATGAGGCCGAAGATAAGGGGTCCACGCCCTTCCTCATCCATGACGGAACCGGTGGCCTGTATGTGGACCCAGCAACGTGGCTGGACCGCTCGTGGGCTGCAGCAACACAGGGCAAAGGCTCTCGGATGGCGTCCTTGTTTGGCGGTGGACGCTCGACGTTCAACTTCGGCCCGGCCATCTTCGACTGGCAGGTCGGAAACATCGTGAGCGTGGGCTCCGTAACGGGCATCAACCGTCCCCGTCGCTGGACGATGCACTGCTTGCGCATCGGCGATCCCGTGTACGCGCTCGGGAAGGTCCAGCCACGCCCGAGCGCCGCTCTGGCCGCGGAAGGCCTTGACGGGAGCGTGCCGTGCTCGAACCTGATGATGACCGGTGAAGACGACATCGGCGTCTCGGCCAGCATGCACCGCGGTACCGAATTGTCCGTGATGTGCGCAGTCCGCTCGACCACGGAAGCCATCATCACGCCGGCGCTGATGGTCATCGCTGCCGTGTTGCCCATTCTGATGTAAGCCCCCGGATTCCATCACGCAACGCTCATAGAGGGCGGGCAACGGCTTCTCATCCCGTTGGGGGCCCATGCGATACATCGTTGTCTCAGGTGGCGTGCTCAGCGGACTCGGTAAAGGCGTCACGGCGAGCAGCATTGGCGTGTTGATGAAAGCCTGCGGCCTTCGGGTCACCTCCATCAAAATCGACCCTTACCTGAACTCAGACGCAGGAACGATGAGTCCGTTTGAACACGGTGAGGTCTTTGTCCTCGACGACGGCGGTGAAGTCGATCTCGACCTTGGGAACTACGAGCGCTTCCTCGACTTGAACCTCGGGCGGGACAACAACCTGACCACTGGAAAGGTGTACTCGAAAGTCATCGAAGCGGAACGGCGCGGCGATTACCTCGGCAAAACCGTTCAGGTCATCCCGCACATCACGGACGCCGTCATGGATTGGATCGAGACCGTCGCGCATCAGTGCAGCGACGACTCCGGCCTCGAGCCGGAGGTGTGTATCATCGAGTTGGGCGGCACGGTCGGCGACATCGAATCCGCCCCTTACGTCGAGGCCCTCCGGCAGTTCCAGTTCCGCGTCGGCCGAAACAACGTGACCTTCGTGCACGTCTCCCTCGTTCCAGTGATGGGGCCGGTGGGTGAACAGAAAACCAAGCCCACCCAACACACGGTCAAGGAGCTCATGGGGCTGGGCATCACTCCCGACATCCTCGTGTGCCGATCCTCCGCGCCGCTCAACCCAGAGACACGCGCGAAACTGGCCGCCTTCTGTCACGTGCCTGAGGAGGCCGTCATTTCGACCCATGACGTCCCGAACATCTACCACGTTCCCCTGATGCTCGAAGCGCAGGGGCTCTGCGCCACCCTTGGCCTGAAGGTGCAACCGAACGGCCTCCTGGACGACTGGCGCAGGATGGCCCACCACCTGGATGCGCTCGAAGAGAACGTCACCATCGCCATGGTGGGCAAATACACCGACCTTTCGGACGCCTATCTGTCGGTCATCAAAGCGCTTCAGCACGCCGCCATGGCCGCCGACCGCAAGTTGACCATCGATTGGCTGGAGGCGGGTGAACTCGAGCACGGAGTGCCAGACGACGTCCATGCAGACGCATGGAAGCGGCTGCGTGCCGCAGACGGCATCCTCGTCCCTGGCGGTTTCGGGCACCGTGGTGTCGAAGGGAAGATCCTCGCCGCCAATTATGCACGGACCAACGGCGTGCCCTACTTCGGCATCTGCCTCGGACTGCAAGTGGCGGCCATCGAATTTGCACGCAACGTGCTCGGCATGGAAGGCTCCACCTCCACGGAATTCGACGAGGACTGCCCCAACCCTGCGGTGATTTTCATGCCCGAGATTTCCACGACCCACTTGGGCGGCACCATGCGGCTTGGCAGCCGCCCGACCCTGTTCCAAGTTGACGATTGCAAGGTCAAGCGCCTCTACGGTGGCTTGGAGAGCGTCGATGAACGCCACCGCCACCGCTACGAGGTCAACCCCGAATTGATTGAGCGCCTTGAGGCCGCAGGCCTGACCTTTGTCGGCAAGGACGAGACCGGCCAGCGTTGTGAGATCCTGGAATTGCCTGACCATCCTTACTTCGTGGCGGTGCAGTACCACCCCGAATTCAAGTCACGACCGGGGCGACCAAGCCCGCCCTTCCTCGGGCTCATCCTTGCCGCCAGCGGCCAACCTCTGCCCTGAGCGTTCAAGAACCCTCGACGCCGATGCGTGCGCATGAGCGCCGTCGAAACCGCCCTCATCGCCGTTGGATTGGCCGCCCTTGTGGGTGGATTGGCGTGGACCTTGGCAGGCCGGAAGGCTGCCGAGGCGCGAGCGGAAGACGGTGCCAAAATCGCGCAATTGGAAGCGATGATGGCTGCAGCAGCGGGGCAAGAACAGGCCCTCGAGGACCGCATGACGGCCCTGAGCAGCCGCTTAGCCGAACAGCAGCGGAAAGACTTCCTCGACATCGCTGAGGAACGCTTCAAGCGATTGCAAAGTGAAGCCGAAAAGGAAGCCAAAGCCCAGATCACCGAAATGGAAGGGCTCGTGAAGCCCATCGAGGAATCCCTTGCCAACCTTGGCGAAGCAACGCAAGCGCTGGAGGAAAAGCGCATCGGCGCCATTGCGGGCGTAGAACGGCAGATGCAGGAAGTTGGTGCGCTCGCTTCTCGTCTTGGTACGGAGGCCAGCAACCTGTCCACGGCCCTGAGGCGATCCTCTGCCGTTCGCGGCGACTGGGGCGAAGTGGCCCTCCGGAACATCCTCGAATTGGCAGGAATGAACGCCCATGCCGATTTTGAGGAACAGGCCAGCACGGACACGGGCCGGCCAGACGTCATCGTCCACTTGCCTGGCGAGGGCGTCATCCCCATCGACGCGAAAGCGACTGCCAAGCACTACCTTGAGGCCTTGGAGGTCGAGGAAGGCCCGCACCGTGAGGCCTTGATGGACCAGCACGCGAAGGCCCTGCGTGGACGCGTCACGGAACTGACCCGCAAGGAATACTGGAGCAGTTTCGGAGACCGGGCACAATTCGTGGTGATGTTCGTGCCGTCCGAAGCGCTCATTTCGGCCGCCTTTGACCGCGACCCCGGCCTGCACGAGTGGGCGATGGACCGGCGCGTCGTCATCGCTTCACCGGCTTCGCTCATCGCCCTGCTTCGCACGGTGGCGCTCACGTGGCAACAGGTGCAATTTGCCCGACAAGCCGAGGAAATCGTCGGCACCGCGCGGGAGTTCTACGGCCGCATGGCGACTTGGTCAGCCCACTTTGCCAAGGTCGGAAAAGACCTGGGCAAGGCGACGGATGCATACAACAAAGCCGTCAGCAGCTGGGAAGGCCGTGTGCTCCCACAGGCGCGCCGGCTAGAGGACATGCAGATCTCTGACAACACCGCGGCTCAGCTGGAAGACCTGCCAAGCGTAGACATGGCGCTCAAGGCACCGACCGTGGTCGAGGAAGAACCCTCAGACTGACGGAATCTCAATGAGCGTAAAGCCGAGGTAGGCTACGGTAATCAGCACAAGAGCGGCAGCAACCCAAAGGAGAATCTTGATGTCCCGCTGGGGGGTTTTGTCCGACCAAATTTCTGTGAATCCACAGGATTTGCAACGATAGAAGTTGCCCGCAGTCATGTTGTTTAACGAGCCAAGGCTGTTGATTTTGATGTCCGTGCCTTGGCATTTGGGGCAAACGCCGCTTTTCTTCATGGCCTAAATGGCGACGAGAAGGGACAAGAAGGTTCACTGTCAGGCACCGTGCACGCGCATGACCCGCGTGGTTCTGAAGCCCTGCAGGACCTTCACGAAGCGACGCTCAAGGAAG
>NZMM01000008.1 GCA_002694585.1 Methanobacteriota archaeon | reverse complement strand
CCTTGTTCAGTGGTCCGAACAGAGGTGCTCAAAGGTGTCCAAGAACTGCATCACTTCGATTTTGGACGGCGCCGAGCAAGGAAAGCGGCGACGCCTTCCTCGAAGGCCTGCGTTGTGCCGGCCGCTTCGATGAGCGTACGCTCGTGATCAAGATGGGTGGCGAGGTCGTTGTCCGTCTCCACGTGAAGGAGGTGCTTGGTGGCTTCACGGACGTGCTCACTCCACCCGCTCCACGCGACCGCGACGCCCACCGCCGTGTCGATCAGGCTCTCGGCCGGGACGAGGTAATCCACAGCACCGTGCTCATGGGCCTCCCTCGCCGACCAGATCGTGTTATCGAAGAAGAAGCGGCGGGCCACTTGCGTGCCGACCAAACGCGGCAAAAGCCACGTCGATCCACCGTCCGGCGAGAGGCCCATGCCGGCATAGGAGGCAGCCAAGCGTGCGTCGGTGGAGGCCACGCGCGCATCGCACGCCAAAGCGAGGCCAAGGCCGCCGCCCGCGGCAGCTCCGTTGATGGCGGCCACGCAAATCGTGGACGAGGTCCGCATGCGCAGCAAGAGCGGATGGAGGTGGCCGGTCAAATCGCGAATCAATGCAGGCGCTTCACCTGCTTCGATGGAGGCAGCGAAGGCATCGATGTCTGCGCCGGCAGAGAAGAAGCGACCCTCGCCGGTGATGACCAAGGCCTGAACTTCGGCGTCGTTCAACACCTCATCGATCGCCTTCGCGATGACGGGGATGGAATCCCGGGAGAAGGAAGCGCTTGCGGTGGCTCCCGTCAGACGGAGCATGGCCACGCCGGGTTGCGGAGACGTGCGTTCAACGGTCATCCGCTCACCTCAAATCTTCACGTTGACGTTCTTGACGCGCGTGTAGAAGCGGAGGGCGTCGAGGCTCTGCTCCACACCGATGCCGGACATCTTCCACCCGGTGAAGGCCGTTTGTGGGAAGGTGATGGGGTACTCGTTGATGCTCACCATACCGCACTGCAAGTCGCGGGCAAGGCGGTGTGCGCGACCGAGGTGCTGGGTCCAAACACCGTTGAGGAGGCCGAATTCCGTGGCGTTGGCCAGTCGGAGGGCTTCCGATTCTTCGGAGAAGGTGGTCACGGCGAGCACGGGTCCGAACAATTCCTCGGTGAAGAGGAGGTTGTCCTCGGTCACGCCGGTCACCACGGTGGGTTGCATGAAGGCACCAGCAGGATGGTCGTCGGTCATGGCGGCGCCGCCAAGCACCACTTGGCCGCCCATGGCGAGGCCGGTGTTGAGCTTCTCGAGCACCTCGTCACGATGGGAGGTGTGCACCAGCGACCCCATGCGCACGCCTTCGGCGAGACCAGGACCGACCGGCCACTTGCCGATCTCGGCGACGATGGCCTCGACGAGGTCGTCGTGAACGTCCTCGTGCACGATGAGACGGGAGCCGGCCCAGCACATCTGGCCGGCGTTCATGAAGATGCCAAAACACACCGCCTTGGCGGCGGTACGAAGGTCGGCGTCGGGGAACACGAGGTGAGCGCCCTTGCCGCCGAGTTCGAGGGTGACGGGCGTCAGGCGCTCGCTGGCCTTGGCCATCACGGCCTTGCCGGTGGGCACGCCACCGGTCAGGACGATGCCGTCCACACCGGNGTGACCGGCCAGAGCATCGCCGATGAGGCCTCCAGAGCCGGTGATGACCTGGAGCACGCCCGAGGGCAGCCCGGTCTCGGCCTCGTCGATGGCCTTGGCCCACGCAAGGAGCGAGAGCGGCGTCCACGAGGCCGGCTTGGCGATGACCGTGCATCCTGCGGCCAAGGCCGGAGCGATGGACCGCAAAGCNAGTTGCAGGGGGAAGTTCCAGGGCACGAGGTGCGCGGTGACCCCCAAGGGTTGGCGGAGGCTGTAGTTGAGGCGGTTGCCGGGTACGGGAATCGTCGAGCCTTCGATCTTGTCCGAAGCGCCTGCGAAGTACTCGAGGGTCCACGCACCGTAGCGNATTTCNGAGAGGGCCTCGCGGAAGGTCTTCCCNTTGTTGCGGCTCTCGATGGTGGCGAGGTTCTTNGCTTCNGCATAGGTCACCGCGGCCATCTTNTGCAGGATACGTCCGCGNTGGGCAGGGTCAATNGCGCCCCACGANCGGTCTTCGAAGGCCGCCCGGCTTGCGGCCACGGCCGCGTCCACGTCGGCCAAGGTGGCCTTGGGGACGTTGGCGATGACCTCGCCGCTCGAAGGGTCGAGCACCTCGCCGGTTGCGCCGTCTGAAGCGCCCGTCCAGGCGCCGCCAATCCACATCGAAGTCTCGTCCATGCACCTCCCACCGAGCGAGGCATGAAAAGTCGAACGGCGCGGAACAACGGCCGATTTGGCGGGAATCATGATGTGTCGCATGCACGAAGCAGCGGCATGGTCGAGCGCGTGGGCCTCGCCGAAGCGACNATCCGCGCCACGGCCACGCGCACCCCACGCTTGCTCGTCATCGCGGGTTCCTCCGGCACCGGCAAGTCAAGCACGGCTCGGCGCATCTTGCTCGAACGNGACTTCACCCGATGCGTCTCNACNGATGCGATNCGCGAGGTGCTGCGCACCACCGACGCCGAGCGAACACGCCCCGCACTCCACCGCTCCTCCTTCAGCCTCGGCGGGACGGGCGATGCGGTCCTCGACTGGTTGGAGACCTGCGATGAATTGGAACAAGGCGTTCGGGCCACGGTCGAACGCGCACGACGCGAGGGGATTGACCTGTTGCTCGAAGGCGTGCACGTCGTTCCGATGGACCGCTTGCTCGATGCCTGGCGCCAAGACGGTGGCGTGGCGGTCGGCGTCGTGCTGCGCGTGGACGACGAGGCCCGACATGAGNCGATGCTGCGTGAGCGCGAAGAGGCGTCATGGCGCCGCGCGGACCGCTACATCGCGTCCCTTGACCGCATCCGCACGATTCAGGACGGGNTCATTGATCGCGCGAAAGTTGCGGGCTGGCCCATCATCGACGTGGACCGCCAAGACGANGTGAAGCGCATCTTGCATCANCTNGACCTTGCGTGGAACGCCCTTCAGGCGTGATCACCGCAGGTCGACCGTGAACGCCAACGGAATTTCGATCCGCACGTCGGTGTCCGACACGCCGAGATCCACGGTGACGTCGATGAGGCCCGCCGTGGTGGCGTCTGGCGTTACGGTTGCTTCCATNAGTTTGACCTCGACGCCACGCACCTCACCGTGGTGGAGCATGTCGCGGACGGCGCTCTCCATGGCCAGACGCACGGCTTCCTCTTCCTCGATGTCGCCTGCTTCCATCCACATCTCAGCNCGNGCGGTCACCAGACCCGGAAGCACCTCGTCAACCTGTGCGGTGGTCCGCAACGCGCCGTCCGAGGCCGGCTCGTGCGGCATCGCCATGCCNGCGACCTTGATCGAGAAGATGGCCATCGACATGAGGGACAGCAAGAGCACCATGCCCGTGGCCANCAGCATCTGGCCGCGCTCATCGGATTGCCGCTCGCTGTGACGCATCAAACACCACCTCCACGGTGCCAGACGTCAAGCGTGAGGGTCCACACCGTGCCTTCGGTCACCAGCAGATGATGCACGGCCACGGTTCCACCGAGCGGCGTGGCGGTATCGCCGTGCGGAGACGCCGGTGCCCGGTCCGCCGCAATCCAGCAATTNCCGTCGTGTCCGTCGGTCAAGCGGTCTTGGAGCAGGGCGCATGCAGCNTCGAGGTCTTGGGCCTCGAGGTGGTCGTGCAGACGGCTTTCGGCATCCGCCTCGGACGGCGTGGCCAAGGCGGCGGTGAANGCNTCGACGCCCGCGTTTTCGAGGCCTGCGTCCAAGGCNACGGAGGGCGCATCNGGAACCTGAATCTGAATCAGAAAAGTCGCGGACATGAAGAACATCCAGAACAAGGTCAGCATCTCGAGGATGTGCACTTGGGCCTGGTCGTCCTCAGGGCGCATGACTCACACCCAGTTGAGCCGTGTTGGACTGTACGGACCTGCGGATTGGTTGAGGCCATCGAGGACCGTCACGCCAATCAGGTCCGGTGAGAAGGCGATGAGGTTGAACACAAGAATCGCCAAGACGATCATCATCCCCGAGTGCTTGAATCCGCTNGTGATGCGGCCTGTGGCCATCAATCCCGCCATTGCACCGTTGCCCATCGCTTGCATGGTCACGCCNTAGTAGAAAATCGTCANGAAGAACANCGGGTCNATGGCNCGGATTTGCATGTTTCCGATGTTTTGGCCGCCGGAATCGCCACCGTCGCCGCCGCCGGAGTTTGAGTCGGCGATGGCGGGAATGAACACCTTGGCCAGCACGACGATCACGCCGAGGAACACGCCGTAGGACGTCCAAATGACGGCGATGTACGACCCGATGGCACGCTGCCGTTCGCCTTCAAGGAACTTGATTTCACGGCTGTCGTTGGCGGCCGTGATGAGGATGTCCGAGATTTTTCCACCCGCGCGGTCGGCTTCTGAAATCAGCGAAATCGCGCGCTTGACCAGCGGGGTGCCGACGCGCTCCGCGAAGATGTTGATGACGTCACCGAACTTGACGCCCCAGGACAGCTGACTGGACATCTTCCGGACTTCGTCGTTCAACGCACCGTATTCTGAGGTCGCCAGCGTTTGAACGGCGACGGTCATCGACAAGCCACCCTTCCAGTATTCTGCAAGGTCGCGGAGGAAATCAGGGAATTTGTCCTCCTTCTCGTTGCGCTTGAGGGCAACGCGCTCAGCATAGTACGATGCAGGGAAGATGTAGAGGAAGAAGGTCAGACCGAAGAAGTTCAGGAAGATCATCGGTCGAAGTTGGGTGTCGCCCAAGGTGGGGCCAAGCCAGAGGGACTTGTTGTTCATGTTGTCTGGAATGCCGTCGTAGTACTGGGCCTCGAAGCGGAATTTGACGTTGCTCAGCACCTGTTCGCGCTCGTCCACCCAGAACCCGAATTCGTAGCGCTCTCCGGGTTCAAGGTCCTCAACAAACAGGCTGCAATCGTCACCCGGCTCGCCAGCAACGCCTTGGTTGTACTCGATGGTCATCTTGTACTTGTCACGGATGGCGACGGTGTAGGGCGTTGGCTCGGGAGCACTCAGGGTGCACGTCACCGTGACCGGCTGGGTGATGACCACGCCGTCAACGAAATTGCGGTCGATGCCGGGCATGTCGAACGAAGCCCCGGCACGCTCGACGTTTTCCCAACCCTCGGTCTCCTCCCACACCACGACCTCGGGGTTGTCCTTGAGGATGGAGCAACTTTCGTTCATTGCATAGGTTGGGGTCCCAGGGCCGTTGAAGGCTTGGTCACCGGTTATGGTCGAACACGCCAAGTTGGTGAACATGGGCTCGCCGTTGGCGGTCGGCAGGAAGCCGGAATTCGTGATCCAGAAGAGGCCAGATGCCGTGCCCAACATGATGGACAGGAAGAGGATGATGAGGAAGTTCCGTTGCGTTGGATCGTCCTTTGGAAGGTCGAGGTCCACGACGATCTTCTTCTTCTTCGCCATGACCTCACCCCCTCACATTTCCTGCTCTTTGCTGCTCGACCACACCAAGAAGGCGTACGCCACGTGGATGAGCGGGATGAAGCCGAGGACGATGCCGTAGAGCATGCCCTCGGACATTTGGGCGCCCGAACCCGACACCCAGAACATGATGACGAGCATCACGATGAGGAAGAGCGGCATGGCCACGGCGACCACGATGTAGGACTCAGCAAGCAGAGCGATGCTCTCCAAGAATTTGTGGAGCCGCGTCCTGTTCTCGCGCATGTAGTGCTCGGCACGGTTGAGGAAGAACAACTTCAGCTGACCACCGGCGGTCAGGGTGCCGATCATCCCTTGGAAAAATTCCGTCAACCATGGCGATGCGGCACGGTCCACGGCCATTTTCATGGCCGTGATGAGGTCGTAACCCATCAGCGTGATGTCACGGTAAATCATCGCAGCATCGTCAGCCACGTCGCCGTAGATGTCCTTGTTCATCGCAAGGGAGCGGAAAATCTTGCCCGGAGTGGCGTTGGCGGCGCTCATCGCAGCGGTGTAGGATGCTGCGTAGGGCAGGTACTTCTCGATTTTATCACCGCGCTTCTTGGCGGCGGCGGCCGCGCTGTTGCCGGCCACCTTCCAGGTCACGAAAGGCGCGATGACGCCAAACACGCCGCCGATGGCGATCTTGGCGAAGAGGGGGAAGACCCGGGTGCGGTAGTAGGGGCAACCCTGGTAGGGCAGGGAGTCGTCGAGCAGGTCCTTGTTCCAGTACACCCACTCGAAGCACTTGTTGTCAATGGCTGGGTCCATCAGCCCTTCATAGAGCGCGATGGCGCCGATTTCAGGGAAGAACACCGCGGCCAAGATGAGGGCACAAATGGCGCTGACCGCGAGGGTGATCAGGATGGTTTGCGCGATGTAAACCTCAGGCATGATGTCCAGTTTGCCCTTGACGATGTTGTCCGAGAGTTCCTTGTTGGCTCGGGCGCGCTTCTTCAGCATCCGCCCAAGCAGGCGGTTGCAGAACTGCTGCCAGAGGGAGAGCTCCATCGTCGTTCCACCTCACCTGAGTCCGTCGACCCGAGCGAGGACCTCCTGGGGACGGACGTAGTATTCCGTCACGATTTGGGACACTTGGTCGGCCTTTCGAATGTCGTTCAACACCATCCATTCGAGGATGCGCTTGCGCGTGCGGAGTTCACGGCGCATTTCCTCTTGGCTGTAGTTGATTTTGACCATGATTTTCTCCAACACGTAGGACTTGCCGCTGAAGATGAAGTCGTCTGAGGAAACGTCCCAACGGAACACTTCGTTGGTGATGACTTCCAGCGAGTTGGGGTCGATTCCGACGATTTCCACGACTTGCTTCGTCCGTCGAACACGCTTCCCGTTGATCCTGGTCTGAATCTGAATCGAGCACGCCTCAAGGGCAGGGAGCAGCACACGCGGGATGTCGATCGGCTTGTTCTCGAGCCGGTGCACGAGCGATGGCACGGAGTCTGCGTGCACCGTCGAGTACGCGCAGTGGCCGGTGGCCATGGCCTGGAACAGCACGTAGGCCTCAGCACCACGAATCTCACCAACAATGATGTATTCTGGACGTTCACGGAGGGCGGCCTTGAGCAGTTCGAACTCACCGATGACGCCTTCGTTCGACTCACCACCGAAGCCTTGCCGCGTCAGGCCGGGCACCCAGTTGGGCTGCGGGATGTTCACCTCGCGGGTGGACTCGATGGAGACGATCTTCATCTGCCATGGAATGAAGATGCACATGGCGTTGAGNGTCGTGGTTTTCCCGGATGCCGTACCGCCGACGAANAGCATGGGNACTTCGTTCTGGAANGCGATCCACAGGTANGCNACCATCAGNGANGACATGGTNCGGAAAGCCACGATGTCNGCCGGNGAGAAGGGGTCGTCTTTGAAGCGCCGGATACAAAACGACGAGCCGCGGGTGGACACCTCGCGGCCGAGNTTCATCACAATACGGGAGCCGTCCATCAGCGTCGCGTCGAGCAGGGGGTCGGCGACGGAGATGTGCTTNCCACAGCGCTGGGCGAGTTTGATGACGTACGATTCGAGTTCGTCGTCCGTGTTCCACACGCAGGTGGTTTCCACCGACTCGAATTTGCGGTGGTACGCGAAGATGGGGACGCCGGTCCCGTCGAGAGAGATGTCTTCCACGTTGACGTCGTTCATCAGCACGTCCATCTTGCCGTACCCGACCAGGTCGCGTCGGATGTAGTAGAAAATCTTGGATTTCGACTTCTTGCTGATCTTCATCCCGTAGGACTTGATCACCTTGTCCATCGCTGCCCGGAGGTAGGCTTCAGGCTGCGTGTCAATTTCCTCGATGTTCGANTGCAGCGAGCGGATGAAGATGTCCATGATCTCGTCGAGTTGCTCCTGTTCCTTCTTGGTCATCGGAGGCTCGATGATTTGGTAGATGATGTTCAGCGTGCGCTTGTCGCGCACGATGCGAGCGAAGGCGTGAGGGGGCATGACGGGGTACTTGTCNAGTTCATCGTACATGGCGCGCTGGGCAGCACGACCACGTTGGCCTCCTTTCCCCCCTTTTCTCGCCATGGTCACGCCCGTCCAATCGGTTNTTCCACACCCGCGGCCCGACTATAACCTTTGGTCGCTTCACGACGCCGCCGCACCCCGAACAGATGGGTGATTTGGACGTCAGGCACCCAAGTCGACCAGCAGGGCTCGGGCCTCGGCGCGAAAGGCGCTCAGCGGGTCACGGTTGTGGAGTACGTGGTCGGCTTCATCCATCAACTGGCCGACGCCCCATCCGAGCTCCCTGACGTCGCGGGCTTGGAAATCCTCGAGGGAGCCGTCCTCAGCACGACCGCGCGCTTGGCTGCGACGGAAACGAACCTCGGCGTCGGCATGAATGGCGACCACGCGGAATGCTTCGCCCCATCGAGCCGCGAACACCTCGCGTTCAGCCACGCCGCGAAGGCCGTCGATCACCAGCAATGCAGGGCGGTCTTCCATGCCGTCAATGGCGTCGGCAAGGCGAACGGCGAGCACGTCGTCACCGTGCTTTGCACGCAATTCAACGGCGATTCGCCCAAAGACACGTGGGTCGCCCTCGAGCCCTTGACGCACGACCTCCTCTCGCACCATGTCNCCCATGGAGCGNACGGGGAGCGAGAGCGACGCGGCCACGTCTGCGAATTCCCCCTTGCCGCAAGCGGGCAGGCCNCAGACGGCCAACACACGGACCATGNCNGTCCGTGCAGGCGAGGGGACATGAAGGNCGCGACNGNCTCAGTTCTCGAAGGGCTTCTTTCCCCANCGCACGTCGATGAGCGCCCACAGCACCGCGGAGCCCACCAAAAGGCCGCCTGAAATCGACAGAATGCCAAGGTAGCCGCCACGCACCATCTCAACGTCGTAGGCGGTGGCGGTAGCGCTCAGCCCGTCTTCGCTGACGCGCTCCCACCAGTTGCCGTACAGGTCCACATCACCCTGCGTGAACGACAGCAAGAACAAGCCCAGCAAAGGCAGAACCGTGCCCAGCCAGAACCAGAACATGATGCGTCCGTCAAAGATGGCTTTGTTTGGACGCAGCCCCATCAGGAAGGCCGTCAGCGCCACGATGTAGATCGAATTTGCNAACATCACCGCCAAGCCCGTCGGCAGGGCCGCCCATTCATCAAGCCGCCACGCCATGAGGACGAAGAAAATCAGCGAAATCCANGACGTGGCGAGGAAATAGACGACCACTTTGGCACGAAGCAATTGGGGGACGCGGAGGGGAAGGCCGTTCATGAAATCGGGATCGTCGAGGATGGTCAACCACGAGTAGAAATTGAACCCAAAGAAGCCCAAAAACGGCGCATANGAGAGCAAATTGATCGGGATNGGNGCCTCNGCNAAATCGATCAACCACGCCATNCCGAGCAGCACCAAGAGGGGCACNGAATACGACACGGTCATTTTCTTCATCGTCCCAGACCGGATGAGGTCCACGAATTCCTTGGCCACCAACAAGCGGAGCGNCCCGTTNCCGAGGAAGCGCAGGCGGCGCATCATCGGGTTGAGCAGGTCCTTGCGCGACGTGACCTTGACCTCGAAATCATCGACGAGCAGGGAACTCGCGATGGCACCGAGCACGCCGGCGCCCACCAAGCCACCAAGAAGCGGCAGGAGGGCGTGGTCACGCTGCACGGNGAGACCGACNAGGGCTGCATCCCACGGAANGAGNCCCACTCCTGCCGACAGCCCGACGCCTACCGCGACCACTGGNCCCAGCCAGGTGAACGGNCGACCACGGAGCCACAGCACGGAACCGAGGAANGCCAACGCCAGCCCTTCCGCCAAGGTGGTGGCCATGGCGGCCCAGGTCCAGAACACCGAGGACCATNCGAGNGGTGTCTGAATGAGGCCACCTTCATCGAGCAACAAGCCAAGGCTCATGCCGGCAACGATGGGCGTNAGGATNAGCAGCACGTAGTAGATCAAGTCCTTCACGAAGTAGGTGAAGTGTGCCGCGGACATCGTCAAGGGTTGCAGGGCTGGAGCAGCCAGCAGCCTGTTTTTCGAACCCGTACGCTGCATGATGGCCTCTTGGCCCTTGAACGCGAAGGTGCCCATGCCCAAGGAAAACATCAGCAGGGGCAGGTGAACGCCGATGCGCAGCTGGTCCCAACTGAAGGTGCGCTCGTCGATGTCCGACACCTGGGCCGCGCCGGTGCCGACCAAGAACTGCAGGCCGATGGTCGTCACCGCGGTGATGAGCGTCAAGAGCAGGGGGAAGAGGATGATTTGGCGCGCTTGAGCGAAATCCACCGTTTCGCGCCATTCCTCGAGAAACATCGCACGGAACGTGGTCCGAAAGGCCGCCCAGCCGCGTCGCGGTTCGTTGAGGTGCAGCCCAGGCACGTGCGTTGAGCCGTCACCGGGCGGTAGCGTGGTGCGCAGGTGGCCAAGGGCGTCCACGACCTCGTCCCAATCGCGGGAACGAACGCTTGCGCCCACGTTCATTCCTCCTCGGTGCTGGTTCCCGCGAGGTGTTCCGCTTCCTCGATGGTATGCCCGACGAGGCGAATGAAGACGTCTTCGAGGCTTTCGCCGTCGAGTTTCAGGTCGTCGATGGCGCCGGCGGCCAGCACCTTACCTTCGTTGATGATGGCCATGCGGTTGCAGAGGCGTTCAGCNGATTCAAGCACGTGGGAGCAGAGGAAAATCGTCCCTCCGCCGGCCACGTGTTCGAGCAACCATTCACGGCACTTGCGTTGGTAAATGGGATCGAGGTTGGCGAAGGGTTCGTCGAGGAAAAGCANCTTNGGCGCATGGATGAAGGCCGAGGCGAGCATCACTTTCTGGCGCTGACCCTTCGAAAGATCCTTGCACATTGTGTCGCGCTTTTCCTCGAGTCCAAACCACGACAACCAGTGGTCCACTTTGCCGTCNACGTCCTCCAAACCACGCAATTTGGCCACGAAGGTCAGGAACTCGGGCGGCGTGAGGAAGGACGGCGGCGATTCCGATTCGGGCACGATACCGATGTTGGCCTTGAGGTGCTGAGGGTCCGCGACCGCGTCGATTCCCAGCACCTCAATGCGGCCGATGCTGGGACGAAGTTGCCCCGTGAGGAGTTTGATGAAGGTGGATTTTCCAGCCCCGTTGGGGCCAAACACGCCGAAAAATTCGCCCTCATGAACCCTGACGTCCAGCGGGTGCAGGGCCACGAAATCCCCNTACCGCTTGCCGATGTCCTTGGCGTCGACCAAGAGTTGACGGTCGGACATACCTNGCCTGTGGCGGCTGACCCATATGAGCGCACCGAAGNCGCCACGGCCTCGACGAGGGTGGAAGGCNCNGNCCTCNCAGCGCATCGGTTGAAAAGGNAGGCAGGGCTGGACCGTATGAGGAAGATGGCCACCACGCTCCCGATGTGCGTCGTCGACTACATGGACACGACGAAGTCTCCTGAAGAGGAGGACATCGCGGCGGCCATCCGGGCCGTCCGTGCTCGCCTAGGCGACAAGGTGCTCATCCTCGGCCACCACTACCAGCGTGATGGNATTGTCGAGCACGCCGATTACATCGGGGACTCGTTCATGCTCAGCCGGAAAGCTGCGGATTCCGATGCGACGACNATCGTGTTCTGCGGCGTCCACTTCATGGCGGAATCCGCCGACGTGCTGACGCGGGACGAGCAAGCGGTGCTGATGCCCACCCTTCGNGCCGGGTGTTCGATGGCGGACATGGCCACGCTCAGCGAGGTGGAGCGCGATTGGCCCNCNATGCTGGAACAAGGCGGATGGGCGGACCCGGCNNAGCGTGAAGATCCGACCGCGCCCGCCAGCGAAGGCGATGCCTTCCTCGTGCCTGTGACCTACATGAACAGCAGCGCCGCGCTGAAGGACTTCGTCGGCCGCCACGGCGGTGTCGTCTGCACCTCTTCGAACGCTCGCGGCGTCTTGGAATGGGCCTTTGAACGGGCAGGAGAAGGTGGCGCAGTCCTCTTTTTCCCCGACCAGCACCTTGGTCGAAACACCGGCCTGAAGATGGGGTTGGAAGAAGACCGCATGCCTGTGTGGATTCCTGAGATGGGTGCAACGGGAGATCTGAATGAGGCGCGAATCGTCCTGTGGCACGGCTTCTGCAGCGTGCACAAGCGCTTCACGGCGGAGCAAATCGCCGAATTCAGAACCCGCCATCCCGAGGGCGTGGTGGTCGTTCACCCCGAGTGCCCTCGAGCCACCGTGGAGGCGGCTGACGCCGACGGCTCAACCGAGTACATCAAGCGCTTCATCGACGCTCAACCCCCCGGGTCCAGCATTGCGGTGGGGACCGAGATCAACATGGTCGCGCGGATGGCGAAAGAACATCCGGACAAGCACATCGAATGCCTCGACGCGGAGGTGTGCCCTTGCTCCACGATGTACATGATCCACCCCGCCTACCTCCTCGACGTCCTTGAGCGCCTCGAGGCCGGAGAACACGCGAACCAAGTTGTGGTCCCGCACGCCGTACAAGAGGGCGCCCTTATGGCGCTCGAGCGCATGCTTTCCATCATCGAGTGAGGTTGAACGTATGGACGAAGACCGCGCGGCGCGACGCATCACGCTGGCTGGGGGCTTCGTCAACCTCGTCTTGACCTCCTTGCAAGCCGTGGGAGGCGTCATCTTCGGCAGCGTCGCCTTGTTGGCGGACGCCCTCCATTCGCTGACCGATCTCGTGTCCGATGCCGTGGTCTACATCGCCGTCCGCCTCGGAGCTGCCGAAGCCGACGAGAACCATCCGTACGGCCACCGCCGGTTCGAGACGTTGGCCTCGCTCGCCGTGGGTCTGCTCATCGTGGTCATCGGCGTCATGCTGGTGCTTGAAGCGGCTGAGCGCTTGCAAAGCCAGATGTGGGTGTCGCCTGAGCAGCCCGCGCTGGTGGTGGCCGGCATCACCATCTTCGCCAAAGA
>NZMM01000007.1 GCA_002694585.1 Methanobacteriota archaeon | reverse complement strand
GTCGTGGCCCGCGAGCGGAGATGGACGCGCCCTGCGGTGGCGAAGAGCGGTGATTTGGTGCTGAAAGGTGCGCGTCATCCGGTGCTGGAACGGAACCCTGGCTACGTGCCAAACGACCTCACCTTCGACAAGAAGCGCAGGCTGCTGCTCATCACCGGACCAAACATGGGCGGGAAGTCCACCTACCTGCGGACCGCGGCATTGGTCACGCTCCTTGNACAAGCAGGCAGCTTCACACCTTGCGACCAAGCGCGCATTNGCTTAGTTGACCGCATTTTCACGCGCGTCGGCGCCAGCGATGACCTCCTTCGCGGGCGTTCCACCTTCATGATGGAGATGATCGAAGTGGCCCACATCCTTCGCCGTGCGACAACCGATTCCTTGGTGTTGCTTGACGAGATTGGTCGTGGCACCTCNACCTTCGACGGCCTGTCCATCGCGTGGGCGGTCAGCGAAGACATTGCCCGGCGTTTGGGCTGTCGAACCTTGTTTGCCACGCATTATCACCAACTCATCGGCCTCGAAGGCGACGTGCCCGGCGTGGTCAACGTGTCCGTNGGTGTGGCGGAGGTCGACGGAAACCTNCGATTCCTCCACACCGTCGAGGACGGGCCCTGCGACGATTCCTACGGTGTACGCGTTGCTGCCCTTGCCGGCTTGCCCCAACCGGTGATCGAGCGGGCCGGTGACCTGCTTCAATTCCTTGAACGCCAAGCCGAGGGNGCCAAGGCCGGAGGTGGCGGCCAACCCGGACGACGCGAGGATGGTCAGTCCAGCCTGATGCGCTACTTCGCAGCCGCCAACACAGCACCTGCGTCCGAGCCAGCGATGACTTCTGCACAACGGGAGGTCCTCANTGCCCTTTCCAGCGTGGATCTTGATGACATGAGCCCTCGGCAGGCCGCNGAGTTTGTCGCACGGCTNCACGACCGACTTGAGGAGGGATCGAATGGCTGAGGGGCGAATTCAGCAACTTGACGACCTCACCATCGGCCACATCGCGGCCGGTGAGGTCGTTGAGCGGCCTGCTCAGGTCGTGAAAGAACTGCTCGAGAACAGTCTGGACGCAGGCGCGAGNCACATCGACGTGACCGTCGAACGCGGTGGCTTCGACGTCATNCGGGTTAGCGACGACGGGCGTGGCATCCACCCNGAGGACCTCATGCTNGCCATGGACCGTCACGCCACGTCGAAACTGACCAAGCGTGAAGATTTGGCTGCCATCCACACGATGGGCTTCAGGGGCGAGGCCCTTGCNTCCATTGGCGTGGTCAGCGANTTGACGCTCCAAAGCAGGCAAGAGGGCATGGAAGCCGCCGAACTTCACATGCGTCACGGCCGCAAAGGAACNGTCGAACCGAGCGGACGGGGTCGTGGAACCACGGTCACCGTCTCCGNTTTGTTCGCCAACGTTCCAGCGCGTTTGGCCTTCCAGCGAAGGCCACAGACCGAACACGCCCGCATCGTGGATGTTGTTGTCGCGCATGCCCTCGCNCACCCAGAGGTCGGATTCCGTCTCGAACTCGACGGTCGCGTGGCCCTTGACGTGCCCGGAACCCANGACGATGAGGACCGATTGCACGACATCCTTGGCCAAAAAGCAGGGGACTTGTTGACCTTGAGTGCCCCAGAAGAGGACGAACAAGCCCCAGGTGAGGAGCGGTGGAGCGGCTGGATCAGCGCTCCCGACATCACGAGAGGAAAGGCGGACGACGTCCACGTGCTCATCAACGGCCGACCCATCGCCTCAGGGCCATTCCAACAGGCCCTCCGGCGAGGCTACCGCACCCGATTGATGGTCGGACGTCATCCCGTGGCCGTGCTTCACCTGACCTTGCCCGCTGAGGAGGTTGACGTCAACGTCCATCCCACCAAGAGCGAGGTACGGCTCAAGCATGCATGGAGGGTTCTGGAGCGCCTTGAGCGTGCGGTGGCGCACACCTTGAGCAGCGTCGCCACGAAACCTGAGGGAGCAGGAGCCATTCCTGAGCTCGCGGGATTGGACCGCACCTCGCAACAGGAGTTGCCCGTCGAAGAAGCCCTTCCGCCTTCCGCGCCCGCTTGGGCTGCAGCGGCAGGCATGGCCTTGGATCCTGAGCCTAAACCTGAGCCCCACATCGTCGAAGAAGATCTTGAGCAAGTCACCTTGCCTGGCCTCTCGCCCACGCCGGTGGCGCCTGCNTTGTCTTCGGCAGAACGGGACCTTCATCGCCATGCAGGGGGANCGTGCAACCTTGCCGGTGAGCCTGCACTTGAGGGGGTCCTCAACGACCTTCCCGACATGGTGCCGCTCGGTCAATTTGCAGACACCTACATGCTGGTGGAAGCGGGAGAAGAGTTGCTCCTTGTCGATCAGCATGCCCTCCACGAACGCATCCGGTACGAACGCTTGCGCCATGACGAGGCTTTGTGGGAGGGCCAGCGACGCTTGGTCCCCGTTCCGCTCGACCTCGATGCACGGACCGTNGAACGGGTTCGGGCCGGGCGAGAACGCTTGGCGTCCGTCGGCTTTGAGCTTGAAGAGCATGAGACGGGTTGGCACATGGTGTCCGCGCCACGTCTGTTGGGTGACGATGCGGAGGCCTTCCTCCACGACCTGCTCCAGGACGTCGACGAGGACGGCGCTCCGCTCGAAACCGTCGAGCGGCGAAAGGACCACCTCGCGTTCATGACCGCGTGNAGAGGTGCCGTCAAAGCGAACCATGAACTCACNAAGGCAGAAATGCGCCGATTGCTCGANGACATGCGACGCATTCCGAATCCGTGGGCTTGCGTCCACGGACGGCCTACTGCNCTGCGTTTGGACCGGCGGGCCCTCGACCTNCACTTCGGCCGAGAAGGCTGACTCAAGGCGGGACCATGCAAGGTTCCGCCACCAAGCCGCTTGGCGCAAGGCGCTCGAGGAAGGAAGGGTCAGCAACCCGGTGCAGGCGAGGCCCAATGACCTCGCCACCGACCGCAGCAGCAAGGCAGGTGGCGGTCATCATCAGACGGTGGTCTTCCTTGGGATCAAGGCGCACAGTNGGCGCCGAGGGTCGCTGTCCNCCGGGCACCTGAACGCCNTCTTGTGTGGCCTCGATATCGAGTCCGAAGGCACGCAACAGGCTCACCGTACTCTGAATTCGATTCGATTCCTTATGCGCTGCGTGGGGCGCACCGTGCAGCCGTCCACCTGGCCCCAGCGCAAGCAGGGCCGCGAGTGGAGGGAGCAGATCGTTGGCGTCGCACAAGTCGATCTCCAGCGAGGTTTGTGCGGGCGTGCTGGGCGTCAAAGCGCCCTCATCTGACCAAGCGACGCCCAGCGCTGGAGCANGGTCGGAAAGAAGGTCGCANCCAAGCGCGTCCTCCGGGCTTGGCCATCGGTTGAGCTGCACCACGCCTTGCGTGCTGCGGACCCACAGGAGCGCGAANGACGCCATGGAAGCATCTCCCGGAAGGTCCACCNCGCGAGGCGCNTGAACGTCCCAGGTGGGGAGATGCATGCCTTNGTCGCTCAACTCGCCCGGCCATCCACAGGCTTTGGCGATGCGCGCCGAGAGGGCAAGATGCAGGGAACTGCGCGCTTCTCCCTCAAAACGAACCTCGCGGTCCATGGACTGGAGCGNACTGGCGAGAAGGAGTGCTGAGGCGGGCTGCGACGAGCGGTCGCGCCGTACCACCACGGGCTCAGCGTCTTGCGCCCAAGGGCCGTGCAGGTCCACGGGCAGACGGACGTGTGCATCGCCCGCACGNAGACGCACGCCATGCGTTGAGAGCACGTCACCGAGGTCACCGAGCCCACGACGGCGAAGGCTGGCGTCCCCGTCCAACATCGCGGGCTGATCCAGATGAGACGTCAGCGCTGCAGCAAGCCTGAGCGCGGTCCCTGAGTTTCCGAGGTGAAGCAACGCGGAAGGGCGGCGAAGCCGCTCNGGAGGCTGGAGCACCCACGCGTCATCCAGCGCTTCGACCTGAAGGCCCAATTGCTCGAGCACGCGTCGCATGGAGCCTGCGTCTTCGCCCAGCCCCTCGACGCCGCGAAGGGTTACGCTCGAAGCACCGAGTGCGGCCATCTGCAGCCATCGAATGGCGTGACTTTTCGAGGCGGGAAGCGTCCAATCGACCGACTTNGGAGCNTCAAGTGGCGNNANCTTCAGCACCTCAACGTCGTTGGGGACGTGTCCTGCTTCGGTCGGAGACCATCGACGTGCCCAACGAGGACGCACAGATGGCGCTNGAGGGTCCGCCTCATGAAGGCTTGTCGAGGGCAAAGGCAGCCCTAAGTCCCGAANCACTCTGGAGAGACCATGGAGGCGCTCGACCGACGCGGGCGTCCACTCCGCGACCTGCGCATCTCTGTGACGGACCGCTGCAACCTGCGGTGCACCTACTGCATGCCNCGGGAGCATTTTGGACCAGACCACGNNTTNCTTCCCAAGGCCGACATCTTGAGTTTCGAACACATCGCTGACGTGGTTGGTGCCTGCAAAGAACTCGGACTGAAGAAAATCCGNATCACGGGTGGCGAGCCACTCCTGCGTCGGGACCTCGANGTTCTGGTCAGGCTTCTCCGGGACGTGCACNCNGAAGCTGACCTGGCCTTGACCACGAACGGTGTGCTTCTGGAGCGTCATGCTGAGNGGTTGCTTGAGGCAGGTTTGGACCGGGTGACCGTCTCGATGGATGCGCTCAGCACTGCGGTCTATAGCGCCATGGGCGACGTCGATCATGGCCCAGAAGCCACCTTGCAAGGCATCGAGAAGGCACGTGCGGTTGGCCTNCGGGTGAAGGTCAACTGCGTGGTACGCGCCGGCGTCAACGAAGGCGAGTTGATCCCGCTCGTCGAGCACTTTGGGCCGCTTGGCGTCCCTGTTCGCTTCATCGAATTCATGGACGTGGGCGCCACCAACCAATGGTCCCTCGACGAGGTCATCACCAGCAAGAAGGTCAGGAGCATGCTCGCCGCCCATTTTGGTGAAGTTACGCCCCTCGATGCCACCGCCTACGGAGAGGTTGCGCGCCGGTGGCGCACGCCACAAGGGTGGGAAATCGGCACCATCGATTCGATCAGCGCCCCGTTTTGTGGCGACTGCACCCGCGCACGCTTGGCCGCGGACGGAAGCGTGCATACCTGCCTGTTTTCCACCAAAGGAAAGCCGTTGATGCCGCTCATCAAGGCCGGCGCGAGCCGTGCTGAGATTCAGGCGGCCGTGAGGAGCATCTGGACCGAGCGAAACGACGCCTATTCCGAGGAACGCAGCGAAGGNACGCACCAGCCGTCAGAGCGCGTGGAGATGTCCTTCATCGGCGGATGATCAGGANACNATNGCAGGAAGCTGGACGTCAAACAACAGCACGCTGCTTTGTTCGTCCAGCAACTGAAGCCGCCAGCCGCCCTCGCTTGCGCCGAGGTCTTCAGAGGAAATCACCAGGTAGTCGCCTTGCGTCACCGANTACCCNGCATCACGGTCGTGGAAACTGACCGGTGCCCCAACCACACCGTAGACGTCGTTGTCCGTCAGGTAGCCTTGGTCCTCCAACCCACTGCTGGCGTTGTACAGCGTGAAGCGCACGGACGCCGGGTCGAGGGCTTGGTCCAGGCTCGACAGCCTGACGACGTGGAAGCCGTTCTCGAGTCCCTTGACGCTGGTCGAGGCCTGAGGTGGCGTTTTTTCGGTCACGGAAAGGGCGCCCTGGAACATGATGAACACCATGCTCGTCAGCAAGACCGTAATGGCCAGAAGCAGAACGGTGGCGATGACGGGGCTNACGGCCTCCTCNTCACGCACACGTCGGCGCATGANCNNAGGTCACGGTCACGGGCCTTGAACCACACGGCAGGATGGCGGCAATCAGGGGCCTTCAGAGCACCCACAGCGGACGGTCGCACTCCATNGCGCGCTTGATGCCGCCNATTGGACCGAGGATGCGAAGGATGCTCTCNGTCAAGAAGTCGTTCCGCATCATGGCGTAGCCCAAGTTCTTGCTTCGAAGCGAATTCTTGAGCGCGCGGCCGAAGGTGAACTCGATGCGGTCCTGNTACGCCTGCAGAGGCGTGCCATCCCGCTGGTGTTCGAGGATGGCATCGGCCGCNAAACANCCGGANATGATGGCCTGTGANATNCCACCACCGTTNGAAGGCATCACGAGGCCGGCAGCATCGCCGACGGCCAGGGCATTCCCGTCCACCATGCGCTTGACGGGTCCTCCCATCGGAATCCAGCCGCCTCCGACCTCNAGGATCTCGAGGTCGAGGTTGTCACAAAAGGNCCTGAGGTGGTCCTTGAGTCGCCCNTCNAGCTTGCCCGCCCGCACCCCGAGTCCAACGTTGGCCGTATCCGGGCCCTTTGGAATGATCCATGCNTACCCGTTTGGGGCNACGCTACCGAGGAAGACATCGAACATGTCCGGTACATTTCCTCGAACCTGCGCGTACACGGTCGGGACCTGGTCCGCAGGCCGGCAGGCGGGNTCCTTGCCGTGGCGCATGCGCCCNACGTGTGCAAGGCTNCCNGTTGCGTCAATGAGGTAGTCGCACGTCAGCCGTCCNCCATCGCTGGTGACGAGCAATTCTCGGCCAAGCTTCCGNTGCTGTTGGAGNCGAAGCAAGGCCACCCCGACGCGGATTTCCGCACCCACCGCCTCAGCGCGCTCGGCCAGATGTCCGTCGAATTGTGGNCGATGGCCGGCATAGGCGTCGAGTTTGAANGTGTAATGATGACCCGAAGGGAGGAACACCCGCATGGCGTCCAGNCGNTGCAACTTGATGCGGTCCGGGACGTCGAAGGTTTCCTCCAACCAAGCATGATCGTCCAGTCCAGCAAAGGTCCCGATGACCTCGCCCCAGTTCGGGATGCATTCACCGCACTGTGCCGGGTGACCGACGACTTCACGCCGTTCGAGCACCAACACGTCGACGTTGGCTTCGGCCAGGCGCCGCGCACAGGTCGTACCTGCAGGACCTGCACCGATGACAATGACCGTCCTGTGCTCCACGTCCGCCATGCGATCACCTGGTCCTNGAACCGATCTCATCCAGCATGCCAATCATCAGGGCAGCGGCGGGACCAGAGCCGCCTTCGCGCAGCGCATTGGCCGCACGCTCGAGGTGCAGACCAACGAGAAGTTCCACNTAATGCAGGGAGTCCGAGCGCTCGAGGATGGCCATCAACTCGTCCCANCGGTCCTCGCTNAAGGACGCGAGGAGNTCNGCCAGCGTGGCCCGATCTTCGCCGTGGGAGAGCGTCAAAGCGTGAATGAGCGGGAGGGTCATCTTCCCTTCAGCGACGTCCACGCCTCGAGGCTTCCCCATGTCAGGGGAGCCGCGCAAATCGAGCAGGTCGTCCACGAGTTGGAAGGCGATGCCCAGTTCTTCTCCGAAGACGCGGAAATGCATCGCTTGCTCTTCGGTGCAACCGGCCAACAAGGCCGCCGATTGGCAGCCTGCGGCGAAGGGTCCAGCGGTTTTGCCGCGCACAATGTCGAGGTAATCCTCCGGCGATGTCGTCAAATCATCCACGTGATCGAGTTGTTTGAANTCCGAAATGGCGATGTCCGCNCAACAGTCTGCCATCAGCCGAACCACGCGCTCAGGATAGCGTCCNCCGAGNCCGAATCCCTGCACGAANAGCCAGTCTCCCGCGATGAGTGCTTTCTCCGGGCCCGCCTCGAGGTGCAAGGTTCGCCGCCCNCTTCGCTCGTCGGCATCGTCGTTCATGTCGTCGTGAACCAGCGTCGCGGTGTGGATCAATTCGAAGGCCAGCGCAAGGGGCATGACGTGGTCCCGATCCACGCCGCCCGCGGCGTCGTATGAGAGCATGAAGAGCACGGGGCGAAGCCGCTTTCCCCCGCTCATGAGGACATGCCGCGCCATGGCCACGACTTGGCCACCCCCCGCCGCTTCAGCGTCATCGAGCAAGGCTTCGAGCCCGGCATCAACCTCTTCCTTGAGACGAGAAAGTCGCTCGACCTGCCCTGAATTGAGGCCGGTCATGGCAGCGATGACGAGGGAGGGCTTCTTAACGGGTGTCGAGCGCCCTCGGCACGTCGAGGGAGCGTGATGGAGGTGGACACGGAGCGGCTCGTCGTCGCCCTCCCTCCTGACGACGACGACCGCGCTTCTTCCCATGCTTCGGGCGTGCTCGGTCAGTCGAGTCAGCCCCCCTTCGTCCTCAAGCAAGCGCCCAGCCTACACGATGCGGCCAGTTTACTCCACGACGGGCACGTGGACCTGCTCGTGGCCTCCGCCCAAATGTGGGGTGAGATGGAGCAAAACGGCTTGACGATCGCCGCTTGCCTCCAGCGGCGCGAACCAACTTGGGTGATGGTCTCTGACGACAAGCCCGAAATGCTGCACCACGAAGCCAAGGTCGGCTGCGATCATCCCCTTTTGGAGCGCCAATTGACGCGACTCCGCCCGGACCTTGTGCTGATCGACCCACGCACCATGAACGACGCTTGGGACGACATGAGTGGCGTCGAGCGGACCGCGTGGTACGAACAAACGCGCCAACGCGGAACGCTCGAGGGGTACGTCATCCCTCGCTCCCTCCATCGAAGCCTTCCNGGACGGCCGCCGCGACGGCACACGCTNGGCTTGCATCGCGACGACCCGACGCGGCCTCGCTTCGTGCCTCCACCCCTCGGTGGCCTGACCTTGCTGATCAGCCGGTCGGGCTTTCCAAATGAGCAACTCAAGCCNATGAGCGATGCNGGTGCCCTGCTCGCACATCGCATCGAACGGGCCATGCTCGCCGCCGTCCCGGCAGTGCTGCGTCCCATCACGGGCATCCATGTCGAGCGACGACGACCCGCNACCCTGCTGATGGAAGCCGCGAAGGTGGAAGACGAGCACACCCTGGAATCCATGCTGGACCCGGAAGCCTCGCTGAAGACGAAAGGACACCGCGTGGAAATCATCATCGAAACCCTTGGCGCTGGCGGCCGGGGCAGTGCATCGAGCGAGCGTGTGTTCCCTGTCGAACACACCCACACGGGCATGGTGCGGGCGCTCGAGGAATGGTCCGAGGTGCTGCAAGCCATGACCAGCGAGCACGCTGCGTTGGTGAAGGGAGCGCACTTCATGGGTGAATTCGAGGCCTCGTTCAGCGAAGCCCATGGCGCCATGATGCGTCTCGAGGACGGCTGAGGAAAAACGGTCCCGCATCGGCGTCTTCGACCCCATGTGCGGGGCGAACGCCCATATACCGACGTGACCGCATTCGCCCTAGGTTGAGACGATGACCACGCCACAGGTGATGCTGGAAGAGCTCTTCCGGGCCAAATTGGACGATTTGCGTTCAATTGCTGCCGCCTACGACGTGCAGCGCTCAGGAGGCGTGGATTTGCTTCGGGCCCGCCTGATCCGCGAGCTTGTGCTCGATGANTGGGACCTGTCTGAAGACGGCATCGCCCAACTCAAAAACAACGAGATGGGCGACATCTTGGGCGCATTTGGCATCAAGAAGACCGGNTCCATCCGTGCNCGCCGCCAGCGGCTGTACNTGCACCTGAACCACGACGCGAAGGCCCTCACGGTGGATTCCCTCAACGAACGCACCAAAGAGGACCTTCACGCCTTGGCCAAGGCCCTCGAACTGCCGGTTTCGGGCACCAAGCAAACCCTCCAAGCACGGATTGCCGGCGTGCTGGAAATGCAACGTGGCGCTTGGGGCCCGATCAAGCGCTCCCTCCGCAGGGACGGTGGACGAAGCCTGACCATCCCCGTCCCNGACACCGCGGCTGCTGAGCCGCGTCGTGTTCGGGAACCGACTGTTGTCGCTGCCCCTGAAGGCATGGACGAGGCCGTGGAAGCCTTCACCGAAGCGCATCCAGAGGGGTGGACGGCTGAAGAGGANGCCGAAATGCGTGAGGCCTTGCAGGCCTCCGGCGTNGACGTCACCCGTGGCGACGTCGCAGCAGAATTGGACGCAGCGCTCCGATCCCGTGCNCCATCGTCCGATGAAGGTCTCGATCTCGTCATGGACGAGGCGTTGCCTNCTGCCCCNTCCTACGATCCNGGCGAGCTACCCCTGGACGCCATGGCCGATCTCGAGGACCTCGAGCGGCGCGAAGCGGAGGTCGAGGCCGCTTGCCGCCATTTCCTCAGCATCGGAAAGGTCAGCGACAGCGCGGACGTGGACGCCTTCCTCGACGCCCTCACCCGAGAGGGCTTCGACACGGGACGACCACACGTCCGCGAGGCCATCCGTCACCGTTTGATGGGCGTGGACATGCGTCGCAGGGCCGAAGAAGAGGCCCAGCGCGGCCGTCCAACCACCTGGCGAGCGAGGGAAGCACTCCGCGTGTTCGAATCCCTCCGGCCGCGCCTCATTGAGGCCGTCGAAGACGCCACGGCAGAAGGCGACACGCCAGAGGCCAGGAGCACCTACCTCAGAGCGGCCAAAAGCNTNGGCGTTGACGTCGCTGAGCCCGCCGTGTCCGGTCGCGTTCACGCCTTGTACGACCTTCACGTCGACCTGATGGCTGAACGTGCCTCGATGGACCCCGTCGCAGCCAGAAGGCAGCGCGCGCTGCGCGTCCTGTTCCACGGCAGCGTCCACATGGACCTCGCCGACCGACGCACCTTGGAGCGACTTGAGCGAGGCCTGCCCGGATTTGAAGACCTCATTTCAGCGGTGCTGGATGACGCTGACGGCCGAATAGAACCAACCCACGAGGCGCTCATCCTCACCTACCTCGAACGCCGTGGGTTGGAGGTCAACACCCCAGACTTGCGCCCACGCGTCATGGCATGCGCTGGGGTGTTGGCAGCGGAATTGGGCCTAATTTCACCCTCNGAAATTCCGCGTCTCGCTCCCGGCATCGTGCTCTCTGACGACCGCATCGAGGAAATCGTGGACGAGCTGAAGCAACTCGCGGCGAGTTTCCGGAGCGCTCCCGTCGGCAAAGCGCCCTCAGCACCGTCCGAAGCCCCGGTCGAGCGTGACGGCCGACACCGACGCGTGGACGGCGCCCGCTCCATGGTGGACCGGGCGGATGACGTGCTGGCTCGCCTGCTCGAAGAGCGCTGATCAGCGTGTCGCGTAGAAGTTCTGGATGATCGACGTCACCGTCTGGATGTCGCGGATGTCCCGGCGCTGGAGGTCAGCGAGGATNGCCATGCGCTGCTGAACGTGTTCCTCGAAGACTTCTGGCGTCACGCCGGCCGCGTTGCAGATGCGCTCACGGAACTGAGAGGGAATTCCCGTTTCGACGATCTCATCGCGGGCAGCATCGTACTTCCAAATCGCGTTGAGACGCGGCTTGTCGCCTTCCATGCCGGCCACTTCTGCGACCTCGGTGATCTTCCTCGCGGTTCGACCGTGCACGTGCAAGCGCGCTTGAATGATGATCAGGTCAAGCCCGGTCAGCATGATCGGGGGCACGCTCATCGGCGGGTTGATCATCCTCGTCACCGTTTCTTGCGCCGTGTTGGCGTGCANGCTACCGAACGAACCGTCGTGGCCNGTGTTCATGGCCGTGAGCAGCGTCGCCGCCTCGGAACCNCGCACTTCACCGACGATGATGCGGTCCGGGCGCATGCGGAGGCTGGACTTCAGACAGTCGTTCATGTCGACTTCTGGGGTTCCGTCAGGGCGCTCACGACGGGTTTCCATGCGGAGCCAGTGGTCGTGATAGACCTGCAATTCAGCGGTGTCCTCGACCGTCANGAGGCGGCGGTGCCACGGGATGTACATGCCAAGGCAATTCAGGGTCGTCGTCTTACCCGAACCGGTACCGCCAGCGATGACGAAGTTCGCAGGGCGAGCGTCCAGTCCCTCAATCCAAACCCACATCATGGCTGCNAGGCGGAGGTTGACCGTTCCGAAATTGATCAGGTCGATCATCGTCAGCGGATCTTCCTTGAATTTCCTGATGGTCAGCGTTGGCCCGTCCGGCGAAACCGGCGGGATGGTCCCGTTGACACGGGAGCCGTCNGGGAGGCGNCCGTCGAAGATGGGCACCATGCCCGGACCATCGCCGAGGGGGACGTTNGTNAACGAGGCGATGTTGGTGGCGATTTGGAGACCATCGTTGTCGTCAATCCAGACGTTGGTCCGGCACATGCCGTGGTCACGGTGCGCGACCTTCACGCACTGCGTTCCTCCGTTGTACATCACTTCTTCAAGCGAGTCGTCCTCAAGCAGGGCGGCAAGATCGCCATACGGATTCGCCTCGATGGTGCCTTCGACGTGGTAAATGGGCGAAGGATGGTTGGGTTCGTTGTAGATGGTCACGCGACCGTATTGCGCCAAAATGTCCGACATGCTTCAACCTCCAATCACCAACAGGGCCCCAGAAAACAGGGTCATGGACGTCATCGTCCAGAATGGAATCCACCACATCATGGCCCGCATGCGGCCAAGCATCCGACCACAGATGGCCACGGCAACGGCGCTCGCGGCGCCGAAGAAGACAGAGAACACGGAGGTGATGTTGTCGATTTGGTAGCCTGCACTCGGTGGCGCAAAAAGGCCAATGAGGACCGCNAGCAAACCCGGGAGGCCGATGCAGATGAACAGCACAATGGTCATGACCAAGCCGGAAAGNTCCTTCTCGCGCTTGTCGATCAGGTCGTTGAGGCGCTGGTAGTCGTTCGCCAGATCATAGAGCACGGATTGAAGCGGAGAATTCTGCTCCACCGCGGTTTGGATGAGCTGAATAACGCGCTGAACCTGTGACGAACGGGTGCTTGTGGCAAACGAGGCCAGCGCNGCATCNAAACTCGTGACGTGGCTCTTTGAAAGCGATTCGCGAAGGAGTGCACCGAAGGCGCCCGGCTGGTTCTCGCTCTGGTCCGACATCACTTCTTGCANACCAAGACCCGCGCCCACGCCGTCGCTGAGCGCTTCGAGGAAACCNGGAAGGGCCCCTTCGATGGAACGCCGCCTTCGACGCTCCAGCATGGGCGGCAATCCACCGGCAGCGAAAGCCAGCCCAATGGCAANGAGCAACAACAACGTGAGGTTGTCGTTGAAGGATTCCACGAGGCGCCACAGCATCTGATCACCTCACAATCCTGGGTCGGTGGTGTGCGCTTTGCGCCCGATGAAGGCCATGATCAGGACCGTCGCGCCCAAGCCACCCACGGTGATGACGGGCAAAAGCGGAATCAGCCCGCTCAGGCCGAGCATGCCCTGGAGGTCCTTCGGCACGATTTGTGGAGCGAGGGCAAGCACCGAAATCAGAATTGGAGAGAGCATCCCGACCGACAGCATGGTCTCGGGCAATCCGCCCAGCCCCTCGATGTACTCCTTAACGGCCTCGGACCGCTCCTCTTCCATGCGGCTGCCGAGTTTCTTCAGCGACTCGATGACGTCCGTGTTTTGAGTGAGGTTGTTGTAGAGCGTGTTCAGCAAGCGCCGATAGCCGTCGGTCTCGCAGGTGGTCATCAATTTCTTGAGCTCCTTCTCGAGACCGGGGGACTTNCCGCTCTGAAGACGCTTCAGGACAGCGGCAAAATCCTCGGAGATCACGCCGTAACCACCGCGCCCGATGGTGTGCATCGCTGCTTCCAAACCGACGCCGGAGGACATCATCACGTCGACCGCGCGGATGACATAGAGGATCTCCCTGCTTTCCTCGATACGGCGCATCGAATCACCTCAATCCTTGTCCTCGAAGAGCTCGAACGTGAACTCCTCACTCGTGCCGTCGTAGGCCAACGAGCCGAACACGACCTTCACGTCACGCTCCTCGAAGGGGTCGTGGATGTAGGGCTGTCCGCCACGGAACATCTCGATGACCTGCTTGTAGAGGTCGATCGTCATGATGCCGCGGATGGTGTACACCGCGCTCTCCGCTCCTTCATCGTGAAGGTCGTCGCCCTCACCACCGCGAACAACAGTTCGGGTGATGCGACGGGCGATGCGCACNGAGATGTCCGCATTCTGGAAGCGAATCCAGTCAGCGCTGGTTTTCGCGGTGGCGGGTCGGATGAAGAAGTCCATGCTCGGCATGTGAACGGTCCCACATCCACCAGCGGACCTTGAATGTGATGGCCGTCATTCCACCAAACGGTACCAGCCAAAGTTTGGCTCGAGGATAGAGCCCTCGTCGAACAGCGCGTCAAGGGTCGTGTCCGCGAGGCCTGCATCGAAGCCGCGAGCACCCATGTTGCGGATCAGGGTCTCATAGTCGACGCCTTGGCCTTGGTCCAAAGTCGCGATGAGTTGCTTCATCACCTCGTTGGCATCGTCTGAACCACCGCCAGAGGGCGCTTCACCTTCGGGTTCCTCTCCCCCGTGCACCGGCAGTTTGGCGGGCTCTGTCCGCACGGCATCCATACGCCCTTCTGCAATGTCCAGCGCCTGAAGGACGTGGAGGCGATACTGCTCCACAGATGCCCCGTCGTAATGTGGCAGGGCGAGCGAAAGGCCGGGCACGAGGTGGTCCGGGATGCCGGCCTGCTTCATCGCTGCCGGCCCTTCGCTGACCACGGGCTGCGCACGTTCGTAGGCGGCCAATCGGGCCAGGGTGGCGTTGGCCGTGCGCGCCAACCATGCGGAGTAGCGTGACGGGTCGATNCGCACGACTTCTTCCGGCCGNAGGCTGGTGTAAATGGCGCCTTCATCGGTTTGGTACCAACGTGCCTTCGCGACCATCATGACGTGCATGGTCTCGCCTTCCTCGAGCGCNCGACTCAGGCCGAGGATGGATTCACGTGCACTTTCAGGATCGTAGTCGCCCACGCTGAAGTACATCAGCCCCGAGGGGTCGCGAAGCTGCCCNTGGTACATGGTTTGCCCAGAGGAGGTTTCCCGCGCTTCAACGCGCTCCAGGAGTCCAGCCACCAAACAGCGGTTGATCTTCGCGCCAAGGCGCGTGATGACAAAGGAGGGATCGTATTCGCCAGACCCCTTTTCGTTGAGCGTGGCTTCTCCAAATTCGGAGGCGAAAACGTGCCAGGCCGGCTGGCGTCGGATGTTCCTGCTTGGCTCCATCAGGCCACCTCCCATTGTGCNCGGGCTTCCGTGGCCATCATGGCGCCGTCTTCGTCGACTGGCTCCAGGGCTTCAGCCATGAACATCGAACTTCGCTCATCGACCATGAGCCGCCCACGNACCGTTGCGCTGCGCCCCAAGAAACGGGCGCGGAGGGTTTGGACCCACGCCATGGCGCCATGCTCAGCGATGGCGGCACGCAAGGCGTCGAGGTCCATGCCGAGCAGAGCCAGCGCCGGATCTCGTCCAAGGAAGACAGAGATGGTGGACCCCTCGCCTTGCATGACGAGTCGCAGGCGGACGTCCTCTTGCCCGTCCTGCGGGCCGTGGTCCTGACACGCTCCGTCGCGCAACACGCGACGGCATTCGGGACAGCGTTGGATCAGACCAGAGTCGTCACGGATGCTGACGATCAATCCAGTGGTGGACACACCCACGCGGCCTCCGCCCTCCGCGAGTTCGTCGAAGTCCACCTCAACGGAATGGGTGGCGAAATCGATGCGCTCCTCCCAAGGTGGACCTTCGAGCACCTCCACCTGGTCGGCGCTGTCCACGGTGATGTCGGGGACGCCCTGCCATGCACGCACGCGGACGCCGGTGAGNCGAACGGTGACCGGCAGGCTCGATTCATCGATGGGCAACTCATCCCACGCNCTCATGCGGCAGCGACCGCTGGGGTCCGCCACTTGGCCGGACCACAGGTGACGTTCCTCACCGTCACGGGTGAAGGTCCGGCGCTGCCATTCGTGGATTTCCACCACGCATCGAACGTCGCGAGCCCCGTCTCGAAGGTCAGCGATGGTGGCCGCAGCCGCGGCTTCGAGGTCTTCGGTGGACGCGAACGCTGCGTCATGGTAGGTCTCGATGGTGGTCGTTCGTCCAAAATTCAACTCGGGCGTGTCGCGGAAGGTGCGAACGCTGGCGCCGTCGACCTTCACAAGTTGCCCCACGTCAAGCTCCAAAGGCTCCCATGAGAGGAATCCAATCGACCCAGTGTCGTCGGCCAATCGACCACGCACCACGTCGATGCTCCCGGTGCCGTCACGTCGGTGAATGACGTCAGGACGGATACCGAGGATGCGTCCGACGACGCAAACGTTCCCTTCCTTCGGCAGATCGGCAATGCTCAACGGCTCGCCGGGTGCCACAACTGGAGCCGTCCCTTCTTCGAGCACGACCACGCGCGTTGANCGGTTGACGTTGATGGAGCGGCGGCCCTGGTATTCGTTGACGGAGGCACCTTCCAAACGGACGATGCTCCCTGCCCTCAGNTCGGTTTTTGGCGCCCANTCCTTGTATTCCCAACGTGTGGAAGGCGTGGCGGAATCGTAGGGCTGATCCTCAAGCAAGCCGAAAGCAATGGTGCGCTGTTCGCCGCGAACGGTTTGTTCACGCACGTTGTGAGACACAAGTTGCACCGTGATTTCCACGTTCTGATCTTCACCGGTCAATTCTTCCAGGCGCTCGACTTTCCGCATCGGCTTGGCGGTGCGCGTGTTTCCTCCAGAAGGTGAACGGCCCGTGCTGGTGGGCGTGCTGCTCACCTGCAACTTTCGGATGATGGAGTGCATCGCATCCTGAGGTGGGATGAAGAATTCCTCTTCGTATTGCTTGAAGGCCTTGACNATGTCGTCCTCGGAGGCATCAGGGCAGGACTCGAGAACGAGNGCAACATGGTCGCCGTAGGGGTGTTCGCTCATGCGANTCCCTCCACCTGCATGGTTCTCTCTTCGAGCCAGCACGGTGGACTGGCGGCGGGTTTTCGTGTGGATTGGTTGAGACTGAACACTCCCTTCACCTCCTCGGAGACGANGAGCAAAGTCGAGGGCCTTTGAACCCTCCCGAACAGNACGAGGTGCGTTTCAGGCGGGGTTCACACCGATGGTGCCGCTCAGGAGCACGTCCGCCAAGTGGAGATGGCCTCCTGTTCGGCCGTCACGCCCGTTCGGGCGGGCGAGAACGACCGTCCCCGAGAGGGCTTCGGCGAGGTTCCCGGTGACGCCGGCTTGGCGGATGGCGCCCTGCACCTCGCCGTCAACCACACGAAGCACGCTCGATGTGGTGACCGAAAAATCACCGCTGGTCGGGTTCGCGGTGTGGGCGCCCATGATGCTGTGCACCACCCAACCGTCGTCCATGTGGGCCACAAGTTCCTCAGGTGCTGGCCGTCGGTTGGAGGAAGTCAGGACGAGGTCCCGTGTGCTNGTTCCAGGAGGGCCCTCGATCGATCTGGTGGCCGAGCCGGTGCTCTCAGCATGCTCGACCTGNCCGTCNGCGACCGCTTTCGCGGCGTCCCGAACGGACCAGTTGACCTCGGCAAGCCGACCGGATTCCACCAAGGTCCGGGTGGAGGTTGGGACACCATCGCCGTCGATGGAGGACGTGCGTGCACCACCGAGCAGACGCCCGTCGTCCACCAAGGAGAGATGGCCGGCCATCACCTGCTTGCCGAGCCGGTCGGACCACAGGGATTCTTTTCTGGCGAGGCGTGGGCCACTGATGGCAGAACCCACGATCATCCCAAACAAGGAACCGAAGGCTCCCTCGCTCAGCACCACATCTTGAGTTCCCTTGACCGGCTCAACCTTGATTGGGTCACGGGTGCACTCTGCCCATTTCACGGCGAGATCCACGCAGTCAGGCACCTCGGGCAGCAATCCGTCAGAGGAGGCACCCTCCCATCCGCTGGTCAATTGACCGTCGACGTCGATGGTGACCTGAACCCCTGCACCCATTGCGGTTGAGGATGCGGCACGTTCGATGCCTTCGCTCGAGAGGAAGGCCGCTGCGGTCGCTGAGGCGCCGAGGCCACCGCCGGTGACCACCGCATGTGGCGAGGTCGATGCCACGTGNCCCAGCATGGCATCCGCTCTGTCCATCANATCCTCTGCAGCCAAGTGGGCCACATCCGCATGGAACGTCGAAGGCAGTGTGGAGATGTCCGCAGCCGACGGGAGTTCAAATCCCGCGACACGTGGTGACTTTCGCATGATGGACACGGCTTGTTCCACCGCCCGCTCAGCACCGGAGGGATCCACCAAACGGGCAAACCCGTAACGACCGTCGTCCACGACACGAACACCGAACCCACCTTCGCCGCCTGCGCCAACCATCGTGATGCGGCCGGCTTCGAGGTTGAGGTCCAACCCATAGGATTGCTCGCCAAGAACGTCCCACTGTGCAACGCCTGCTGCCTCACAGGCTTGCCCGATGGCAGCGCAAACGTCCTGAACCCGCTCTACGGCTCCATCCGGCAACATGCGATCATCCCACCAGCGCCGTCGAGATGCGCATGTAGGGTCCACCGTCACCNACCGGGACCGTTTGCCCTTTGCCGCANAAGCCGGGAGAAGCCAAACCGCCCTCCTTGGCAAGGCCGTCGACGTCGTTGAGGATCTCAAGGGTCATGCCGGANACGCTGACGTCCCGGAGCGGTTGTGTCAACTCACCGCCCTCGATCAACCAAGCTTCCTGTGCCGCGAACTGGAAGGAGCCGCGGCCCGTGTCAACTTGCCCACCTCGGGTGCCGCAGGCAAACACGCCGTACTCAACGTCGTCAACCAAAGCATCGAGGTCCCGGTGCGAGCCGCCTTGAATCACGGTGTTGGACATCCGCACCAGCGGATGGTGAAGGCCGTCCTGTGCGCGGGCTCCAGCGTTCGGTTCGAGGTCAAACCGACCGGCGGTCTCCCTGTGGTTGAGGTACTCCGTGAGCACACCGTTGCGGATGAGCATCTTTTCTCGGGCGTCCACGCCCTCGTCATCGACGGGATAGGCGCCATAGCCTCCCCTCAGGGTTGGATCGTCCACCACCGTAACGATGTCAGAACCGATCTTCTGCCCGAGGCGTCCTTCGAGGCACGAATCACCTGCTGCGACGAGGTCGGCTTCGCAAGGATGCCCCAAGGCNTCGTGGATGTAGACGCCCGTGAGNTCAGGGTCGGCGATGAGCGGCAACTTTCCAGAAGGAGCGGCAGCGGCCGTGAGTTGCCTCAGNGCAGCTTCTTTTCCACGCCGACCCAGCGCGCCGAGGTCAGCGGTGAGGATCGGATTGGCTCCCCCTTCGCCGCCATGGCGCGTTCTATAGGCGGCCACGCGGTCACCTTCACGTGCGGTNACCGTGCAGTGAAGCAAAGCGCGCTGGAGGCTCCAAGCGCGGTCCATACCTTCGCTGGTCAACACCTCGGTCCGCAGGTGTTCATCGCTCCAGCCGGTCACGACGGACGCAATGCGATCGTCGTCCTTGCCTTCTGATTCAACGGCCTTCATGGCGTCGAGGCGCGCGTCGAGGTCGAGGTCACGCACGTCGCCCTTCGGAGCCCACACCACCTCATCGGTGATCACCGGGACCTCCGCAAGTTCGACTTGNGGCTCTCCTGCGGGCCGCCGTGCAGCGACAGCACGCGCAACGCGCAGGGTTTCCTCGCCTTGCGCATAAACCGAGTCGAGGTCCGTCGTGGAGTGAACGCCCCACGCCCCATCAGCAAGCACGCGGAGGGTCACGCCNAGTTCCTGNGCGGGAACGGCTGCGTCCATGGAACCGTCGCGCAGGCGCACGACGTTTGAGTCGCATGACATGGCCCGAAGTTCCACGTACGTGGCACCAAGGTTTGTGAGACGATCAAACATCTTCGTCGCACGTTCCGCGCTGAGCCATCGTCCTGTCGACGACGTGGTGTCCATGACCATGATTCACCCAGCGCGTGGGACAGTGTTTAACCCTCGTGTTACGCGAGGAGGTCGGCCTCAGCGACCAAGCCCAAAGCGAGCAGTTCAAGCTCGCCCGTCGCGGGGAGCCCAAGCCGCTCCCGCCCCTCACCCGTCATCGTGTGTGGGGCGCATGGCGTGAAACCAAAGCGCGCAAGGAGAGATTCGGTTTCGTCTTTGCCAGCCCCCAAACCGACCAACCATCCCTTCGCAGCCCCGGCCTGAAGGCCGACGGCACGGATTGCCTCGCCGATATGGTGGCTCCCTGCAAGGCAGCGCATGAGTTCCGCCCCGAGCGTTCGGCCAACGGCACGACCGCGCTCCCACCGCCGATGTGCCATGCCCACCGCTGCCGCCAAATGGCGATCAGAGGCCAAAACATCGTCAGCAAGCACCACGAAGGTACCTTCGACCTCTAAGGCATCGAGGGCCATCGCAAGTGCACGTGGGTCCTCCACGGCAGCGCCTTGCCAAGCCACACAGGTGTGGTCCATGCGCAAAGGGAGGCACGGCTGCTCATCAACGCTCCGACGTGCGTTCCCCGGGCAGGGGCTCATCGTCGCTCCGCGCTCGGGGCTTCGGTTCGGAGCGTGCCGCAAATCGAGCCGCATCGTCCATCATGCGCTGGACGAGCACGGGCCCCCAACCCCGCCATGCTTCCACGTCCGCGCGCAGGCTCGGCGGCATGTTGAGCAAGTCTTCCGGCGTTCGAATCCCCACCTCTGCAAGTCGACGCGCACGAAGGCGCCCCACGTGCCTGACCTTCACCAGCCGGAGCAGGTCGGCACGGCACCCGTGACGAACACGGTGACGCGATTCATCGAGGAGGCTGGACAAGGCGTGCAGCGCCGATGCGTGGTCGTCATGGAAGACGTCGTCCGTGGCCAACACCGCCTCGCTGGCCGCGAGCAGCCACGCCATGAGGTCTGTCCTGTGGTGCAGGTCGCCAGGAGCAACGTCGTGCACCGACTCAATCTGCCGAAGGGTCTTCTCGTCGATCCAAGACTCGAGCAGCCATGCTGATTTGACGGTCGACAAATCTCGTTCCTGAAAGGGCTCGTCGATCAGCACTTCGTCGGTCACGTGCGCGTATTTCTTCCACAAATCGGAGTCACGGTCCATGTCCTTGCTTTTGAGCCAAAGGCGGGCAAAATCATTCGTGGAGGCCGCCAAGTGCAGCAAACTGAACACCGTCACTGGAGCGTCGTCGCGGACCAAACGACGGACGGCACGTCGCAGCCCTGTCCGCAACACGGAAGCGGATGCAGGATCAAGATAGAGCCGCGTGACCGCTTCGCCCATCGGGGTTGCTTCGTACCTTGTCGCAGGATCTCGCACATGGCTGACCGTGACGGTGGCTTGCCCCAACGACGCAGCGGGGGTGAAACCGAAGGATGGAGGAGATTCCCGCCGCACAGTGGTGCTTTGGGGGGGTGCAGAGGCCCCCTCCCACAGCAAATCATCGCGACCGTGTGCGGGTGCTGCCCACACGGGAACCTCGTCGTCCCAGACCTCCTCCTCCTCGCCCAACACAGATGGGACGTATCCCGGGTCTGGGTCTAGCCGGCGAAGAAAGCGTTCGTCGACCAACCAATCGAGGATGGTTCCGAGGCGTTCCATGAGTTCCCCCGAGGGCCATTGTGTGGCCAGGAAGGTTTTGGAGAAGAAGGACTCAATGTCGCCTCGATGTTCAAGCCGCCCTGCAGCGACGGCGGAAAGCACGTGAATGCGCAGAGCTGCTTCGTTTGCCAGTTTCGAGGTGACGTCTTCGACAGGCCCGTGGAAGTAGTGGTCCGCGATACGGTCAGCCACTTCCCAGCCGTCGGTGCCCTTGCAGAGGATCCAAGCCTCGCCAAAGTCATCGTAGCGCGGGCGCCCAGCACGGCCGAGCATTTGCCTCACCTCCATGACGGGCATCGGCCGACTGGCGCCGTCATCGAAACGCTTCACGTCCCGCACCAGCACACGACGGGCAGGCAGGTTGACGCCGGCTGCAAGCGTCGGCGTGGCCACAATGCCCGCCAAATCACCTCGCTTGAACGCCGCTTCGATGGCACCACGTTGCGCATGGGTCAGGCCAGCGTGGTGAAAGGCCACCCCGCCGGAAACGCAGGTGCGAAGCGTTTCACCGAGTGTGGTCTGATCCGCGCCTTCCAACGAGGATGCGAGGACCGTCAAGCGTTCCAACCGATCGGGATCGTCCTTTGACAACCGTCGACGAAACCGCTCCGAGAGGCGCTTGGCTTCCGATACAGCAGAGCGGCGTGTGGCAACAAAAATGAGGACCTGCCCGTGCTGGTCGGTAACATCGTTCAACACCGCCCATGTCGGGTGGGACGTCGGCCCTTCCAGCTTCCTTGGTGCACGCAATTCGTCGTTGTCGGTAGCATTGGTCTGGATCTTCCTTGGCTCGAGGTGAAGCTCGTACAAGGTGCTGTATTCCAACGCAACAGGTCGCCAATTTGACGTAATCAGCGCCGCATCCAACCAAGCGGCCAGGTCGGGAGCATTGCCGACGGTGGCCGATAAGGCAATGATCTGGGCATCGGGGCGCAGGTGCCGAAGGCGGGTCAGGTTGATTTCCAGCGTCGGGCCTCGGGTGGTGTCGTTCAACAGGTGGAACTCATCGGCAACGATGACGCTGACGTTGGCCATCCTGTCGGGTTTGGTGCGCATCAACGAATCGAGTTTCTCTGAGGTGCACACCAAAATGTCGCACTCGTCGATGAGTCGCCGCTCGCCCGTGGCTTCGCCGATGCCGAGCCCAACCGTCAACCCAACCGCCTTTGCCAGCTCCACCATCTCGGTGTGCTTCTCGCTTGCAAGGGCTTTCAGTGGCACGATGTACACGGCACGGCTCCCCGGATGGGTGACCAACAAACGATGGAGGATACCCAAGTAGGCAACAAGCGATTTCCCGCTCGCGGTCGGGATGGCAACGATGGTGTTGCGCCCAGAAAACACCGCGGGCATGGCCTCGGCTTGTGGGGGATGCAACCGCTCAATGCCCCATGATTCACGAAGAAAGGTTCGTGCGGCATCAGGGAGCGGCACGTCCTCGATGCGGTCTGCATCGAGTTCCATAGCGTGGGTGCCATGACGAGAGGACAAAAGGACTGTGCATCAGCAGCGACATGCTCAAACGCTCCCTCCGCCGCTCAGCATGCATGAGCACGCCCGAAGCCGAGGCCGTCGACGAACGCTTGGCCATCTTCGAGGATGAGGCCGACATCAACGATTGGATCGAAGTCATGTGCGGCGCGGCCATGGTGCTGCTCGGCTTGTTCCACATGTTCAGCCCCGGTGATTTGGTCGACCCTGACACCATGCGATGGTTTGCCGCCACCGTCACTGCCGCTGGATTGGTGTGGATCGGTCATGGCCTGAAGGACATGGTCGTCAAGGACCTCCGCCGTTCCATGGTCATGATGGACCTCAGCGGTGCGGGAGAGCCCGATCACGGCCTCATCCGTGACGTCCTTCTCAACCCTGAGGCCTATCGAGACTTCCTGTTGGACGCCTACCGCGAAGCGTGGGAGGACGGCATCATCACCGAAGATGAAATGGAAGAACTGCGTTCCTTCCAAAGCGCCCTACGGATCTCCGACGCGGAGATGGAGGAGATCGCCGAGGAAGCCAAGGACGCCGCTCAATCCCAGGAGTGAAGGTCTCCGAGCATCCGCTCAGCCAAGCGTTCCGCCTCTGACCTTCGACGATGCTCGAGGCGCGCACCGGCCCCAAGCATGATGACGCCAAGCAGCGTCACAAACCCGGGCATGCCGAGGAAGGACCCTGCGGACGTGATGCCGTCATGACTCGGAAGGTCAGAGCTCTGAAGGCCAGAGGCCGCGACAAAACGAACGTCGAGGAGATCGAGGTCACAGTCGCACAACGAGACGGCGATGCGTTGGGGGAGCAGAGCGTCTTGGAGCACCGACCATGAACCCGCATCGATGGATGCCGGACGAGTCCCCCAAGCCGGAGCGGTCACCGAGCCAGAGGCCGCAGTGTCGACCATCGCCGTCCTGAGGTGAATCACGCTGCTGGATGGACGTTCATCCGTGACCAGCAAGGCCTCCAGAGCGATCAAATCGAGGAGCAAGGAACGGCCAGCGAGGAGCACGAAGCGTTGGACGTGGTCGGCCTCTGGCCCGCCTGCATCGCCCTCCTTGGCGACGTGCGCAAAGATGCGCTCGTCGAGCCGAAGATCGTCCAAGCCCTCTGGATGAAGTTGGTAACGGCCGTCCTCGAGCGGGGTTGCGGAAACTATGTCGAGACGAACGTGAAGTTCCTCGCCGTTCAACCGTCCAAAGGTGGCCCCTGAATGCGTCACGAGGGTCGACTCGGGAACCCCGGGGTGCGCGACGTCCCACAACTGGGCCAAGCGCTCATCGATGAGACCGTCAAGGTCCAACTCCCCGTCTTGCTGGACGGCGGTTGAGGCGGAGATGAGTGGGTTGAACACGCCACCAAGGAGGATGAGCACGAGCCCTGGCACACTGAGACCAAAACGCACGCTCCACGAGGTCGTGCGGCGCGTGAGTTCGAGCAAACCAACGCACAACAGCATCACGCCGGGCAAGGCGCGCAAACCACTGGGCGGCTCCGACAGGGATTCCTCGGGCCCGACACCGTCGACTTGACCTCCTCCTGCAGGATACAGCCCTTCACCGGTGAAGCCGCTCGGATCGACAGGACCCATGCCCTCGAAGCTCAGCAATCCGGCCCAGACATAGGGCTGGAAGCGGTCGTTCTGGCCTTCGAAGCACAGCGTTGCTTCGCCTTCTTGCAAGGCACGCCACCGGTAACGTGTGAGGGTCGTGTCATCATCGGCGACCACCTCCACCTCTGGTGTTGGCGCCAGCAGCCCGTTGGAAAGACGGAGTTCGGGTTGCGCGGACTGTTGTTGAAGTTCGAGCGGAACGACGTCCCACGTGATGAGCACCCGCAAGGCTTCGTGGGTTTCGATGTTGAAGCTGAAGCAGTCGGATTCGCCTCCGACCAGGGCACCGTCGTGGGCGCTCTCAAACTCAACCGCTGCGGGTGAACTTCGGGAACTTGGTTCGTCCACGTCAGCAGCATCAGGGTCTGCCGACCACGCGACGTCCATCTCGAAGGTGGAATCACCGTAAAGGTGGAGCGTCCAACTCGCAATCCGATCGACGGAAAAACTGAGCAGAAGCCGTGCCCCGTCACCGGGCCACATCACTCTGCCTTCGTCCAAATCCAACTCCACTTCGTCTTCGGAATAGGCCGGCCAAGCGCTCCCGTCCCGTGCCTGCATCGTCCATGAGGTGGACCCGTCGCCGTGCACGAGCGTCATGGTCACATCAGGCCACGTCAGTCGTGTTGGGTCGTCGTCGAACCGGAGGTCGACCTCGACGTTTTCCAACCGTTCGGGCAACAGCGCCAGCTCATCTTGTGCAGGATAGAGCTCAAACTCAAACAACACCCGCTCGGGCGAGAAAGGCGTGCCTTGGCTTTGGCCAGAGACGATATCCTCGCCTGAGGGGACGGTCGTGAGGCGACAATCACCCTCTGCCAGGCATGAAAGATGTTGCACGTCGTCCTCCATCTGGAAGCTTGCAGAAGCGAAAGGAAGCGACAGGATCGCCACCGTCGCTATCACAAGAAGGGCCAGCCTCACGCGACCACCCCTTGGGCGGGCACATCCTGAAGCACCTGCCCGCACCTGCGACAAACATAACGCCCGTTGGCGCGGCGCTGTCGTGCATGCTTCACGTCGCAGGAGGAGCACGTCCACCACCATTGGGCAGAGGCCATGTGCAGCATCTGGGCGAAGGCCTCGGCCCCTCCCTCCTTGTCGGGGCTTGGCCACGAAGATTCCCACCGGCGAAACGCAGCATCATGCCTGCGGTGACCGGTGGCGTGAATCAATTCGTGGTGCAGGACAAAACACGCATATGGCCACCACTCGGGCGTCAACAAGGCGGGATGAAGGTCGATCACGCGGACTTCTTCTGGTCGTAATCGATCCGGGGGGGCGCCCCGAATCCATCGCGTGACGCCATGCCGACGAACGGTGCCCCGTCGCAGGACACCGAGTGGAATGCGCCGAAGTTGGTCAAGGTCCTGGCCGTGCCATGTTTCCATGCCCTCCATGGCCGCAAAGACCTCGGCTTGGAGCGCCTCAAGCAGGCGCGATTGCTCCAAGCTCGGGCGCAAGCAGACCACCTCTCACGACCAGCGATGATACGCAGGATGGCCTTCCTTCACGGCGACGAACAGGCCGTCACCTTCTGCACACCGCTCCTCTCCGGCTTCGAGCGCCATGTCAACCCACGCCTTTCTTCCCTCGATCTTGGTCACGCGGGCCGTCACGCGCAGGTCCGTGTCCATGGGCGTGGGCCTGAGCAAACGGACGGTGTAGGAGGCGGTCACGGTGCACGGAATTTCATCCGCGCCGCTTGCGTCCATGAGCCCAACCGCGGCCGCCCAGTTGCCATGACAATCGAGCAAGGTCCCGATGATGCCCCCGTTGACCATACCAGGGAAGGCATGGTGATGCGGTTTTGGTCGAAACACAGCCACCAAGGCATCCCCCTCACGGTAGGAATCAATCTGCAGACCATGGGGGTTGGCGGGGCCGCACCCGTAGCAAATCGACGTGGGAGCGTAGGTGCGCTGAACACCCTCCGCGGAAGCCATGCCCCACGATGGAGAAGGGGGGCCTTTCAGATGTGCGGATACCACCATTGATGAACGGCCTGTCCAAGCATGTACCGTGCCCGGTCAGAAGAAGCGACGGGTCATCAAGACCGCGCACGAGATTCCCAAGCGGCGCAAGCGGGCCATCGAGGAAGCCTTGGCCGCCCATGAGCCCAGCAACAATCCCGACTGGGACCGCGGCGCGGAATGGGGCCCCCTGCGGTTCATGCGAAAGAAAATCACGCCTGGGGCCTTCAGAACGGTGCACGTGCCGCTGCTCAACGTCAGCATGGGCGACCAATGGCCCATCCCAGTCACGGTGTTCCATGGCAGCAGGCCAGGTCCAACCATCAACGTGCTCGGCGCTGTGCACGGGGACGAATTGACAGGACCAAGCGCGTGCACGCATTTGCTTTCGACGAAATTCACCGAGCCAGGAGGCGCCCTTGACCCGGCGACGATGGCAGGCACCCTCCGCATCATTCCCGTGGTCAACCTGCCCGGGTTTCGCGCCAAATCACGCTACTTGCCCGACGGACGTGACCTGAACCGAAGTTTCCCCGGAAACGCCACGTCGAACACCACGCGGCGCGTGGCCCATCAGTTGTGGACGACGCTCATGGAGGATGCAGACGCCATCATCGACATCCACACCGCCGCCAAGGGCCGCTCCAACATGCCTCAACTCCGCGTTGATCTCGCGCATCCGTCGTCGTACCTCTTGGCCAAAGCCTTCGGCGCTGAGGTCGTGCTTGATTCCCAACCGCCCCGAGGCAGCCTCAGGCGAGCCGCAAACGAGGAGGGAATCCCATGCGTCACTTTCGAAGGCGGTGCTGCAGACACCCTAGAGCAAACGGCGGTGAAGGTCGCCTTCGAGGGTACCCTCAACGTGCTGCGCTCGCTGAAGATGATCCCAGGCCGGCCTGCTCGGCCGGCCTTCCGACTGCTGGCCTCCGGCTCACGTTGGCTGAGGGCCAGCGAGGGCGGACTCCTCGACGTCTTCGTCCGTGAAGGCACCATGATGCGCGAGGGCGAAGTCGTCGCCACCATCTCGGACCCGGGTTTTCCCGGCATGTCCGTTGACATCGTGGCGCCCGAAGACGGGCTGATGATTTCCATCGCAACCAATCCCTTCGTGACCGCGGGCATGCCGGTGGGTCATTTCCTCCCGCTGACCAAGCACAGTGCCCTTGTTGGACGTCACGTCGACAAAGAAGGAAGGCTCCAGATGGCCGCCGCCAAGGGCGACCCAATCTGGCGAGAGGAGCAAGACGTCGAGGAAGTGACCGTCGAGGAATCCACCTCTGATGAAGCGGAATGGGTGACCGCCGTCTTCGACCTCGAGCACGAGGAGAAAGGAGAGGCCGACGGCGGTCCTCTTCCGGATCAGGAGCTCGATTCGTAGGCCACGATGGCCGCTTCAACTTCGTCGTCTTCCATCAGGCGGCGCTGCGACTTGGCGACGTCGAACAAGTGGGCGACAAGGTCGTCGCTCGCGTCCCGCCCGCGCTGCTCAAGCCAGTGGATGATGTTTGAACGCCCCGCCATGTGGCCGATGCGAATGCGCTGTTGAAGCCCGAAGTCGCCCGCGGGAACGCCGCTATAGACACGATCAGCAAGCCAATGGTCGCCCTTGCGCATGGCCTTGATGACCGCGGAGGCGTGGACGCCCGTACCTGTCTCGAACGCATCGTTTCCAAACACGGGGTAGTTGCGGGGGAGGGGAACGCCCGTGTAGGCGTGAGCCTTCTTCACGTATTCACCGAGCAGGGTCAGGTCATTGTCGATGGCGCCCATCAACTTCAGGTTCACCAAAGTCTGGTCCAATGGTGCGTTGCCAGAGCGCTCACCAAGACCGAGGGCCGTGCCATGAATCACGTCTGCACCGGCTTGGACGGCAGCGAGGTTGTTCGCAACACCGAGACCACGGTCTTGGTGCCCGTGCCAGTTGACCTCGATCTCTGAGCGCTGGAAGCCGGCGTCCTTGATGACGTGCTCGTCGATGAAGCCGAGGAGGCTGCGAACACCGTCGGGCGTGACGTGCCCGCACGTGTCGCACACACACAAGCGTCGAACGCCCAGCTCCAAGGCCCGCTGGTACACTTGCACGATGTCCTCAGGCTTGGAACGGGTGGTGTCTTCGGTCACGAACATCACTGGGATGTCGTTTTCCACCGCATAACCGACCGCGCCCTCCATGGTGTTGAGCAACTTCTCCATGGTCCAGTTTTCGGCGTACATGCGGATGGGGCTCGTGCCGAGGAAGGCCGAGGCCTGAATGTCCATGCCGTGCTTGGCCTGAAGATCGACCAAGGGTTCGATGTCCGATACGACCGTCCGGACCGCACAGCCGGGTTGGATGGCGTAGTCGTTTTCGCTGATGTGACTGAGCATGGCGTCGATGTGGTCGATGTGGAACGGGCCAGCTCCGGGGAGGCCAAGATCGACCCGCTGAAGGCCGAGCTGCTCCATGTAATCGAGGAGTTCCTTCTTTTGCTCGATCGAGGGGTTCAACGCCGAAGGGCTCTGAAGGCCGTCCCGCAAGGTCTCGTCGTCGAACCAAATCTCGTGCGGGTGACGGCTTGCATCGCGAGAAAACTCACCGTCCGTGACGTTCCAATCGTGGATGAGACGTGTTTCGTCCATGCTTTCACCTCCCGTCAACGACATGCGACGCGGTGCTTCCTCCAACCCGCGGGAGGGTTTGAAGTCGTCGGAGGAACCACGGCGCGGTCATTCCTCTTCGTCGTCGTCCACCAAGCCTGCTGGAAGCCGCGCCGCGAAGATGACCTGGTCCGCATAGCCGTCTTTCTTGGCGTTGCGGAGTTCGATCAGGCGGGTGCCCTTGGACACCCTGCCCTTCGTTTCCTTGGACTGGTGTGCGGGCATCCGCATCATCATGCCCTTCTCGGTCAGCAGGAACAACTGGTCGGCAAGGTCAGCCACTTGGCGGACCACCACAATGCCGTCATCCTCGTCGAGGCTCATGGTGCGCACGCCCTTCGTGCCTCGGTTGGAGCGACGGTACCCGTCACGCTCGAACGCTGGCTCGCCGTTGCTGTCGGTTTTCTGAAGACCGTCTTCACCGAGGGCGGGATGCATCTCACCGTCGCCGAGGCGGCTCCGCTTGGCCATGCCGTTGCGCGTGATGGTCAAGATGGTGGTCTCGTGATCCGCCGCAACGATAAGCCCGACCACATGGTCGCCGTCGTTCAGTTTGATGCCAGCCACACCCTGGCTGATGCGGCCCTGGACGCGGACGGTGTCCGAAACGGTCACTTCCCCGGTGTCCTTGTCGGTCCTCTCCTTCTGTTCAGCCGGATGGAAGCGAACGGCCATGGCTCGTTCAGTGACCAACAGCACGTTGTCTTCCTTCGTCAACAAACGTACGCCAACGAGCATGTCGGTTTCCGTGGCCAGTTTGATGGCATACTTGCCGTTGCGGTTGATCCGCACGTACTCCTCCAAACGGCTGCGCTTCACGCGGCCTTCCTTGGTGGCGAACACCAGATCGAGCTCGCCCGGCGATTCGATGACGTCCTTGCTCAGCGGGAGAATCCTGATGATACGCTCCTCGTCCCGCAGGCCCTCGAGGAGGTTCTTGACGTGGCTGCCTCGGGCCTGCCGCGAACCACGGGGGACTTCCCACGCCTTGAGCCCGTAGACGCGACCTTGGTCGGTGAAGATCAGCAAGCGGTCCTTGCTGAAGCANGTGATGATCTGCATCGGCGTGTCCTCTTGCTTGGTGGTGACGCCCTTGAGGCCCTTACCGCCACGGTTCTGGACGCGGAAGTCATCCACAGGCATGTGGCGCACGTATCCGTCCTGGGACAGCGTGATGACGATGGCGCGCTCTTCGATGAGGTCCTCGCGGTCCATCGACAAGGGCATCGGGTCGATTTCNCTGCGGCGATCGTCCCCGTGCCGCTCCACCAGCGCGTCGAGTTCTGAGAGCATGATGTGCAGCCGTCGCTCGCGCTTAGCGAGAATGTCTTCCAAATCCAAGATGGTGGCCCTGACGTCAGCGTGTTCCTGCTCGACCTTCTCGACNTCGATCTGGCTCAGCTGATAGAGGCGACGCTCAGCGATGGACTTGGCCTGCGCTTCGGAGAAGGAGAACGGAGCAATGCCTGCAATCGTTTCCTCACCGCGGAGGACCGACTCGAAGTGGTCACGGCTACGGCTGGCCTTGCCGGCGGCCACCACGTCGTCGATGCGCTGCTGCGCCAGCACCAGGCCCTCGAGGATGTGGGCCCTNGCCCGGGCCTTTTCGAGCTCGTGCGCGGCACGACGCTCGATCACTTGCTCGCGGTGCGCCACGTGAACGTGGAGCATGTGGGGGAGGGTCATGAGCACTGGACGACCGTCAACGATGGCCATCATGTTCGCGCTGTAGGATTCCTGAAGGCGACTCGAGGCGTACAGTTGGTTGAGCACCGCGTGTGGGTCAGCGTTGGTTTTGACTTCGATGACCACGCGGATGCCTTCCTTCGACGACTCGTCGCGGATGTCACGAATGCCAACGACGGCGTCCTTGGACACCAAATCGGCGATGTGTTCGAGCATGGCCGCTTTCTTCACCTGATACGGGATTTCATGGACCACGATCGAGGATGAACGACCGTCTTCGACGACCTCACAGCGGGAGCGGACGTGGAAGCGTCCCTTGCCCGTGCGGTACATGTCTTCGATGCCGTCGATGCCGTGNATCTTGGCACCTGTTGGGAAGTCGGGCCCCTGCACGCGCTCCATGTACTCCTTGATGCTGATGATTGGACGGCCGTCGGCGTCGACCTCGCCGGCCAGCACGCGTTCCACGTGCAGGTGAATGGCNGAGGCCACCTCGGTCAGGTTGTGCGGCGGGATGCGGGTGGCCATGCCGACCGCGATGCCGTCTGAGCCGTTGAGCAACAGGTTCGGCAACCGCGAGGGCAGGACNGTGGGTTCTTGCTCGCTGTCGTCGAAGTTGGGTTGGAAGGTCACCGTGTCCTTCCGGATGTCTTCGAGCATGTGCCCTGCAATTCGGTCCAAGCGGCTCTCCGTGTACCGCATCGCCGCAGGGGGGTCGCCGTCGATGCTGCCGAAGTTGCCTTGCCCGTCCACCAAGGGGTAGCGCAAGGAAAAGTCCTGCGCCATGCGNACCATGGTNTCATAGATGGACGAATCACCGTGNGGGTGGTATTTCCCCATCACCTCGCCCACGGANCTNGCGGACTTCGAGTACTTCTTCTCGTGCGTNTAACCNCCTTCGAACATGCCGTAGAGGACGCGGCGGTGCACGGGCTTCAGACCGTCGCGAGCGTCNGGCAGCGCACGACCGATGATGACGGACATGGCGTAATTGATGTACGACGTCCGCATTTCTTCGGTGAGGCTNCGGTTTTCCAGTTGGCCCATNGGGGCCGTGGGTTCGNTGTCCTCGTGCTCAGATGTCAAGGTTGGTCACCTCCTTTGCGTGGGTCTCGATGAAGGCACGTCGGTCGACGACGTCCTCACCCATCAGGATCTCAAAGAGGCGATCGGCAGCCTCGGCGTCGGCGACGGTCACCTTCAGCATCGTGCGTTGCTCGGGATCCATCGTGGTCTCCCAAAGCTGGTCCGGGTTCATCTCACCAAGACCCTTGTAGCGCTGTACACCGATTTTTGCCGTTTCCGAGCCGCCACGCAACTCCTCGATGAACAGNTCACGCTCTTCTTCGCTGAAGGCATAGCGGGTCATTCGGCCTTTGGACACCTGATACAGCGGNGGTTGGGCGATGAACACGTGCCCTTCCATGATGGCCCGCTTCATGAAGCGCCAGAGGAAGGTCAGCAGCAACGTACGGATGTGGGCACCGTCCACGTCGGCGTCGGTCATGATGATGATGCGATGGTAGCGGAGCTTCTCTGGGTTGAAGGAGCCGTCGTCCTCTGGATCGTTGCCCACACCAGCACCCAAGGCTCGAACCATGGTCTGAATCTCNTTGTTTTGGAAGACTTTCGCAATGTTGCGCTGCTGGCGCTCGACGTTCAGGATCTTGCCGCGGAGGGGCAAAATGGCCTGAATGCGCCGGTCACGGCCCGTCTTGGCTGAACCACCTGCAGAATCACCTTCAACGAGGTAAATCTCGCACTCGGTGGGGTCCCTCGACTGACAGTCGGCCAATTTTCCAGGCAGGCCGCCGCCTTCGAGCACGCCTTTTCGACGGGTCATGTCGCGAGCTTTCTTGGCGGCCTCACGAGCGCGAGAGGCCAGCACGGCCTTCTCCACAATGCCCCTGGCGATGGAGGGGTTCTCTTCGAAGAACTCCCCGAGGCGCTCGTAGACGATGGTCTCGACGATGCTGGTGACTTCGCTGCTGACGAGTTTGTCCTTGGTTTGGGACGAAAAAGAGGGGTCNGGGTGCTTGATGGACACGATGGCCGACAGGCCCTCGCGGACGTCCTCGCCAGACAATCCAGTCAGGTTCTTGAGCAAATTCCGTGACTTCGCATAGGCGTTCACGGACTTCGTNAACGCGCCACGCAGACCGGTGAGGTGCGTGCCNCCNTCCCGGTTTCGGATGATGTTGGTGTAGCACTGGATCTGCTCACTGAAAGCGTCCGACCACTGCATCGCCAGATCAACGCTGACCTCACCAAGCTCAATCTCGCGCGCTCCGGAGATNTGGATGACCTCGTCGTGCAAGACCTGGCGGCGTTCGTTGAGCCGCTGCACGAATTGCTTGATGCCGCCTTCGTAATGATGGTCCACCGTGTGCGGCTCTTCTCCACGCTCGTCCGTAAGTTGGATGTGGAGGCCAGCGTTGAGGAACGCCGTTTCGCGGAATCGGGTGTCGAGGATGTCGAAATCGAACTCCACGATGTCGCTGAAAATGGTCAAATCGGGACGGAAGCGAATCGTCGTCCCGGTGCTCTCGGTCTCGCCCGCCACCTCGAGGGCGCTCGCCGGCTCGCCGCGCTCATACCGCTGCTTGTGGACCGCACCGTCGCGCTCGATGGTCATGTCCAGCCATGCGGAGACGGCGTTCACGGCAGAAACGCCGACGCCGTGAAGTCCACCGGACACCTTGTAGGCGGCGTTGTCGAATTTTCCACCGGCGTGCAGCTTGGTCATGATGACTTCCGCCGCGGAGATGCCGAACTCAGGATGCTCGTCCACCGGAATGCCGCGTCCGTAATCCTTCACAGACACGCTGCCGTCAGCGTGCATGATCACGTCGATGCGATCGTTGCGGTTCGCAAGATGTTCGTCCACGGCGTTGTCGACGACTTCCCAAACGCAGTGGTGCAGAGCCGTCCCATCNTGTGGATCTCCAAGGTACATTCCGGGGCGCATCCGCACCGCTTCGAGTCCTTCCAGAACTTGGATGCTGTCGGCCCTGTAATCATCGCTCATGTTCCATCCCTCCGACGCCCTTGACGTGCTTTGCGTGTCCCGATTTCTTCGCCCGGCTGGGAGGTGAAATCTGCAGGGGTCTTCTACCGTCAAGAACCTGCGACGACAGCACATAAGGCCATCGGAATTTAACCCCCAAAAATGTCCCGCTGTCCACTGATTTTGGCCCCCTCGAAACCCCCGACGTCAGTCCGTGAGCGTTAAAGGGGGAATGAAAGTCCACGCGCTATGGCCGAACTCAAGGTATGTGTCTCGCTGGAAAGCACGACCGTTGACGAGATGGTCGACGAAGCCGCCCGCGCGAACCTTTCAGGCGCGGACATGGTCGAGATTCGATTCGACCGTTTGTGGCTCGACAAGCCCGAGCCAGAGATCGTCGAGGACGAGAACGGACGAACGCGTGAAGTCATGTCCCTCGAAAACACCTGGGCCGTAAACGACCTCGAGCACGTCGAAATCGATGCTGCCCTCGACCGNTTGGTGGAAGGCATCCAGGCCGAGGCNATGTTCACCGTTCGAGGCCAAGGCCAGGGCGGATTTTTCCCTGGAACGGAAGAGCAGCGCATCGCCATCCTCGATTCAGCCCTCGCCCGAGGCATTCAGTGGGTTGACCTCGAGGCGGACATCGATGAAAGCANCCGNGAAGGCTTGGTGGCGAAAGCGCGTGATGCGAAGATCAGCATCGTGGTCAGCCGGCATGAGGCCGCCACGCCCGGTGCAGAGGATATTGCGACATGGGTCAAGGATTCTGCTGGACACGGCGACCTGGTCAAGTTCTGCTCAATGATCTCCAACCCCTCTGACGCCCTGCAGCTCGTTCAAGCCTCCTTGGACTTGAAGGACGGCGACGTGGAGTTCAGCATCATGGGCCTCGGCCAGGGCGGCGACTGGACGCGCCTGCACGCCCCCGTGATGGGTCAGAGCCTGGTCTACGCCACAATGCGCACGGAATATGCGCTCAAGGACGAAGGCCGCATCAACGTGCGTGACGTGCGTGATGCGTGGCAGTTGCTCGAGTACTGATCAGGACTCGACCTCGCTCAGCCCCGCGTTTGAGTAACGGTGCTGAATGACGGCCGGCACGGCCACCATGCCCCCGAGCAAGACGATAAGCACGAGCGCGACGCTCGCCGGGGGCATGACAAAAGAACGGGGTGTAGCNACCGCAGCAACGTCAGCGTAGAGCGCTGAATTTGGCGTCGTGGCGTCGCCGCCATGGCCGTTGTCCCAAGCGTCNATGACGAGNTAGAAGTCTTCCCACTCCTCCCCGCTGAACAAGGAGCGGCTCACTTCGGCCTTGTCCAAGCTGAGGCTGAAGGACACCTCGTTGACGGCCTCGTACGCGTGGACGTCACGGTAGGTGGTCCAACCCATGGGGTCATACCGCCGCANTTCNGGCGCCCGATCGGCAAGAAGATCGTCGATGTCGTCCCACCATCCATACGAGCTGTGGGCGTTGCTGTAGGCCTGCTCATAGCGCTGGTACTGTTTGGTGGTCATCAGGTAGACATCNGCTTCGACTGGAGCACGGTTCCCGTTTTCGTCAAGCGCGCCATAGAACGTGACACAGAAGGTCATTCGATGCTCTGCAGAGAGGTTGAATCGGTAGGCTCCCGCGCTGTCGTTCCCGACCGCCATGGTGGCTTGCATGGACGTCCGCATTGGGGCAAGCGGCTGAGGGTACCGCCAATTGACCATCCAGTCCTCTTCGGGGTGCAAGGTGCTGTTTCGTTGCGTGTCCTCTGAGGTCCGATACGGTTCGTCCTCGTAATACTCGTCTTCGTAGTAGNCATCGTTGTAGGGCATGAAGACGTTCCAGGGCACCAAAGCGGCACGGTCCACGGTCTTGTTCCACTCAGCCTCCTGAAGGTCTGACCCGCATGCTTCGCTCGCAGGCGCTGCGGCCACAGGCACAGCGAGGAAAGCCACGAGGCACGGGGCGAGGAACAGCCAGACGCCCAAGGTGGCCTTGAGCGGACGTACCTGCACCTCGGCCATGTCGTCTCCTGACGTTCGCGGCCATTGAACCTGACCGTTCAGCGGCGCCTCAAGGGGCGGACATAGCCGCTTGCTTCATCGCGTCGCTCCTCCTTTCTCAGGATACGTGGAGCAGGTGGCGCACGGTGATCGTCGATGCCAAGCATNCCGTCCACCTCNACGCGTTCAACGTCGGCGTAGGCTTCAGCGTCCTTGGTGGCTGCCTCTTCATCCTCGGTGGGTGCGCGCATCACGAGGTATCCAAGCACCAGCGCCGCAATCACNAGGCCNAGGAAGAGGGCAGCATCGGCACCGATCGACCTCATCCAGGCGCTCCAATCCTCACGGGAGAATTCAGAGAGGGAGGGAGGAAGGGTGCTTTCTGGGGCGACGTCAATGTCGACGTCCAACATCGCGCATTGGTTGAGCGCNTCGCAAGCCTCGATTCGAACGGTTCGCCGGCCGGCTTCCTCGTAGACGACCGCNACGCGATACGTGTCCTCGCGAACCGGTGGGACCCAATCGTTGTCGGCGATGCCGTCCTCGTCATCGTCGACTTCGAGGTCCAGTTCCCAGAGGGCAAGAATGCGCTGTTCAAGCAAGACATCGCANTCCTCCATGGAACCGTCGTTGACGTCTTCATCGCGGCACAAAGAGCCGTCCTTGTCGAGCGGCGCAAAGGCCACCTCTGCATCGATGATCGCGTTGATGCCGACGATGAACTCGTCGGGCAGGTCGATGAGGGTCACCTCAGGTGGTGCATCGATGACGACCGTGAACTGCGCGCGGGTCACGTCACCGGTCAGGTGAGCGTCGCGCACGGTGAGGGTGATCGTGTAATTGCCGGGCTCGTCGTAGGCATGCCAGGGCGACGGGGCGTAGGAGAGGGCTGAACCGTCACCGAAATCCCACACNTATTCGACCAGGCCGTTCCAGTCTTCGGAAGCGGGCTCCATCGGGACAAGCCGGCCTTCGAAGCGCGCATCTCCGTCTCGCGTTCCGTCAGAATCGAAGTACAGCAAAGTGCCCGGCGAAGCATGCACCGAGCCGACATCGTCGAAGGTTCGCTTGAGGGTCACCGTTCCGACGTCCCCGTCGAAGGGCGTTGAGGCATCGACAAGGCTGCCGTTCAACCATGCCTCAACGATGCGAACCTCGATGAGCGGCACGGGGTTGATNACGTCGAAGGTCACGGTNCGCGGAGCGCTCTGGGCACCTTCAGCGTCCGTCACCACCAAGGTCACGCTCTGNATGCCGGGNGTGGCNAAGGTGAANCGGGGTTGAACTTCGGTTGAGTTGGAACCGTCNGGGAAGGTCCAGTTGAAGCTCAGGTCGTTTTGATCACCCACNAAGCCGTCAGGATCGGTGCTGTCNCGTGCGTTGAACACGTAGGGCACGTCCGGTTGAATGTCGGTGGTCAANAGGTCCAAGGTTTCGCTGGATGAAGCCTCTCGAACACTGAAGGTGGCGGTGGGGCGCTGGTTCTCGACGATGACCTCNAGCGTGGCCACCGAGGAGCCACCGTCGTCGTCGATGACNGTCACGTCAACCGAGTAGGTGCCGGCGCGTTCCCACGCGACCACGGGCTGGGGGGTGGTGGCCACCACGCTGTTGAAGTCGCTGGTTCGGTCGACCGCGCCTGAACCGAGGTGCACGCCGCCTGGGAAGGACCAGCTCCACGACTCGATGGTCCCATCCTGGTCNTCAAACACAAGCGGCATCACGGTGGCGGTTTGCGTCACGGTCGTGATTGGACCTGCTTCGATCTGCACAGGAAGACGGTTGTTGACCACCACGTCGACGGCCTTTGTTCCGATGTTGGCTCCGTCCGAGACGGTCAAGATGAGCGTGAAGGTCTCGTTTTGGGCGTCGATGTCCGTCCACGCATGGTTTGCGCTGAACATGCCAGGTCCTTCGTCAGCGCTGCCGTCACCCCAATCCCACGAGTAATTGAGGTAACTTGTCGGAACGTTGTCCGTGGTCCGGCCTGCCGAGAACAGGATGCGTTGGTCCACCATCACGCTGATCGAGTCGCCAACGACTTGGTTGTTGATGGTGATGATGGGAATCGGCTCGGTGTTGTCGATGACCTCAATGGGCAACACATCAACTTCAGACCACAACCCACCGACGTCCTTGACCTGCAAACTTACGTTGTACAGCCCAATGTTCTGATAACCACGGACGGGGGATTTGAGGCCGCTGGTTTGGTTGTCACCAAAGTCCCACGCATATGCGACGGGTGGGTCGAGGTACGGCAAGGTGTTGTTGACGAGGGACAGGCCCCACGCGTCGAAACCATCGCCAGTGAACGCCACGTCATTCCAGCTCAGGGTCACATTTGTGGACACGTTCCCATTTGACACGGGGCGCATGTTGGCCACCGTCAGAGGTGCGCTGGTGGTCTCGTCTACGACGTTGCCGAGGAGGTCACGCATGGTGAATTCGAAGCTGTATTGCCCGTCAGCGTTGGGCGTGAAAAACACCGATGTGCTCACCGGTTGGCCTCCTCCTGCTTCGACACGGGTGTCGAGGGTGTCGACGACGGTTCCCGTGCCGTCGCGAACGGCGACAGCAACGTCGAGGTCCTCGAAGAAAGCGTTCGACAACACGTCGAATTCGAGTTCCACCGTGTCGTCAAGGCCGTCCCCGTCGCGATCGGAGGTGGTCACGTTCCCGGTGTCGATTGTCGCCGGTGCGGTGATTCGAGCCGCTTCGAGATCAATGGTGCCGGTTGGGTAACTCGGGCCGCAACTGGTGTAGTCACAATCACCGACGCTGCTGGCCAACCACACGATGACCCACACCTCGTCGGTGAGGTTCCCAAAGCCCGGCACCAGCGCCGTTGCCTGTGAGTTGCTGAAGGTCAAGTCGCTGACGCTCAGCAAGCCGTCAGAGGCGGCTTGGGTCACCACAACACCATCGAAGTCAGCACGGTCTCCGGTCACGCGAAGCGTCAATGGCGCTGGCGAAGCAGCACCGGGGGTGAGTTTGAACGAACGGATGCCCCATCCTTCCATGGTGTGCCCTGTCGTGGTGTAAGGCGTGGACCAATCGCTGTTCGTGGCCGCGGGTTGGGCCCTACAAAACGATCCGCCGGAACACGCGGGGTTGAGTTGCAGGTTGGAATAGCCGTAGATCCCTTGGTCTGAATCCAAGGTGGCCGCGACGGAGAAATTCGCGAAGACTTGGTCCATGGTGGTTCCAACCAAGCCTGCCTGCCCGTTCGCAGGCGCGGTGGCGAGGTTGGTGATGCCGCTCCCACCGGTGGCTCCGTCTTGCACCAGTTGCCGCATGGCCGGACCGCCACCGAGGTGATCCACGAGGTACATCATCAGCATGAAGCCGGCGCCGTAATCGGCGTTCCGCTGGTTCCACCATCGCACCGAGAGGGCGCTGTTCTGCGTCCAGCCGTTCACGTGGCCGGTCAGGGTGCTGTCGGCCCCAAAGCAGAGGTAAATCGCCACGTCGGCGTTCCCCTCGTCGATGTAGAGGTTCTCATAGGGATCCAGTGCGTTGTGCAGCAGGTGTTGCAGTTCGTGGGCAATGATGGAGCGACCCCACGTCAGGGTCACGTCCGCGTAATCCACGAAGACCATCTCGCCTTGGGATGCGAAACTTGGTGCGAAATAACCGCCGATGTTGTACTGTCCATCGATGTCGTAGATGATGACCTCAACCTGACAGTTGTTGTCCACGTCGGGTGGCGCAATGCCGCGCCCGTCCCCGTAGTCCTTCCCGTAGTAGGTCGTCAACGTCGGGTAGATGGTTTGGTCCCAGGTGCTCGCCAAGTTCTGCAGCACCGTCGAACTCAGGGTTCGGCCGGTTTGGACCAAGAAGGCGACGCTGCCCGTTGTTTTCGCCACCGTGACCGAAATTGAACCACCAGAGGTGGGCACGTTGAGGGTGTCGCCCTGCACGTGCTGCGTGCAGGCTCGGCCGGAGGTGCCGGTGGCTTCGATCAAACCCGGACGGTCTGCTTCCACCCACTGCTGACGCAGGTAAGGGGTCGCAGACACCACCGGCTCGGACTCATCGATGAGCAAGTAGGGCCGAGCAAGGTCATCGGTGAAGGCATCGAGTGAAGCCACCTCGAGCAGGTGCGAAGGAAGCGCGGCCACCTCATCGTCGGAGGAGGGCTCTTCGGCCGGAGATGCAGCCGCCAAACCGGTCAACGGCGCCATGACCATCAAGCCCACAAGGAGCAGTGAGGTAAGGGCGCGATTGGAGCGTGGTTCAGACATGTGCTCAACACCGAGAAACGCATGACTGCGAGTCCGTTCAAATCTCGCGCCCCGGGGTATTTAACTGTGGGCTGACGACGCATCGCCGATGCACCTTCGCGGACGCTTTGTGCTCATGTGCGCCCTCATGCTGCTGGCGCCGTGGACGCATGCTCACGCGGAGGGCCAACCTGACGCACAGTATTGCTCGCTGTTGCCCGCTTTAGAGGCAGACGGTGAGCGGGCCAACGCCTCCGTCGCTTGGCAGGTTGGATTGGGACCACGCCTTCCTGGCAGCAACGCTTCGGCAGTTCTCCTCGACGGCTTCGAAGAGAACCACAGCGCGTGGTCCTTCACGCGGGACACCCACACCTACGCAGGTGGGACGTTGACCAACCTCGTTGCCGTCTATCCCCCAAACGCGGACCTTACCACCACCGACGCCTTGGGGCTTGGCGCGCACTACGATTCGAGGGAATTCGCCGATTTTGAAGAAAACGCCACCAACGCGAGCCTTCCCGTTCCGGGCGCCAACGACGGTGGCAGCGGCGTGGGTGCCGTTGGAGAATTGATGCGCATCATCCCTTCGATGAACCTCGAACACGCGGTCGTCGTGGTGCTCTTTGACGCCGAGGATCAGGGCACGTACACCGACAAGGAGAGCTGGGCTGAAGGGAGCCGCCGCTGGGCGGACAACCTGACGGAGGAAGAAGTGAGTCACCTGAAGGCGTTCATCTTGCTCGACATGATCGGAGACGCAGACCTGAACTTGGCCAACATTTCCTCAAACGATGAAACGCTCAATGACGCCATTGGCCCCCTTGCCCAGGCGCTGGGTCTCATCGAAGGACGTGAAGCGTGCACAGGCGTCGAAGTGAGGGACATCTACCAACCTGGAACCAGCGTGGACATCATGGACGACCACGTTCGGCTGAACAACGTCGGCGTCCCTGCCGTTGACCTCATCGACCACCGCTACGGCCCGAACGCAACCGGCTTCGCCAACAGCTATTGGCACACCCTTGAGGACACGCCGGACAAAGTCAGCGCAGACGCCCTTGAGACCGTCATGCACCTCGTCGAATTGGGCCTGAGAAGCGGGGCTTGGATGGACGCCGTGAACGCTGAAGGTGACCTCAACGACGGCCCCTCAGGCGAGGAAGACTTCCAGCCCACCCTCGACGAGGCGCGAGACCTCGCAGGACCGATCGGTTGGCTGGTGCTGGGCTGGATCTTTGTCTTGGGGTTGGCCGGATGCAGCGTCGTCGCCATCCTTGCCCTTCGCAAGCTCCGGCCCCCATCCGCAGCAAGGACTTGGTCGTGGGATGAGGCCTAAGTGAAGCAACGGGACGAAGGGTCATAGGCGACGGCACGCTGTGCACAAGGCGGGGACGTCATGGACCGGGAAGCGAAGCTGAGCGCACTGCGTTCGCGCGTTCGTTCCACGCTCGACAACGAGCAGGGCGATGAACTCGTCATCGCATCCCTCGACGCGCCATCTGGCGACCTCAGCGATGTTGAGCGCTTGAGCATCGACTCCATCTCGTGGGGCCAAGGCCTCGAAAGAGAAGACAGCGAGCGCATTCGACTCCTCGCCGCGGTCCTGATTTTTGTGGGCAGCGTCCTTGGCATCATGTCTGGATTGTTGCTGCTGCAGGGCAATCCCGTTGATTTGTTGGCGGCAGAACTCCTCGAAACAACGCCGACGGTGGACCTTCGCATGCAAGTGCTGGAAGCGGAAAGCGGCAATGCCCTCGAAGGCCTCACGGTCGAGTGGCTTGACATGGACACCGAGACCGTGCTCCAAACGACCATGACCGGAGCATCGGGCTGGTTCGAATTTGAGGGCGTCATCACCGAACCCCGCCTCCTTCGCGTCAGCGGAGACGGCTACGTGACCTCAGAAATTGAGATGGAAGCGCAAGCCGCTGGATCGCCTCCTGTCACCATGACGCCCGGAAGCGGGACAGAGCGCACCGTGATGACCTCCGGCGGCGGTGGCCAATGGTCCTTGGACGACGCCACGCGCTTGTCCAC
>NZMM01000006.1 GCA_002694585.1 Methanobacteriota archaeon | reverse complement strand
CAGCATCGACCAGATGCGCATGCTCACCGGGCAGCGCGGCGCCGACCGCTCGCGCATGCGTGAAGCCTTCACCGAGCTGACCGGTGCTGACCCCGTCACGGGTCTTTCCATCCTCGACCTGTGCCTGCCCTTCGCCGGCGACATGGGCGAGGGCACATGGCAGACCGGGACCGGCATCCGCATGGACGAGGTCATCGTTGAGGTCACCTGCGCGGTCAACCCCGCTGCGGTCTGGAAGCACCTCCTCGACTGCACCGCCGACCAGACCTTCACCACCGTCAAGGGCAACAAGGGCACCGCTGCCAACGTGTGGGGCGACGTCCTGATGCAGAACGAGCAGCTCCATGACCGCTTCAAGAAGGACGGCTTGGACCATTGGCTCCGATTGCTGAAGATGATCTACCACTACGCGGACCACCATTCGCGCAAGAAGAACGGCCTCTGATTCGAAATAGTTCGCTGCCTACAGCGGTCCATTGCTGGATGCAGAGCCATCAGTTCAAGGACCGAACGCCTGAGGGTAAGTCATGGATTTCGCCTTTGGCGAGCCCCAGACCGTTGGCGAGTTTCTCCTCGTCGCTGCCTTGGAAATCCTCTTGCTTTCGTTCGGTATCCTGCTCGCCTTGCGGATCAACAACTGGAATGAAGCCAGAAAGGAATCAAGGCAAACCGATGAATTGCTGGGCCTGCTCATTCAGGACCTTCGCGAGAACCTTGACGAAATCGTCACGGACATTGGCATTGGGGAGGGCTTCATTGGCATGTGTGAAACGGTCATCCAACAGAAAGATGCCATCGACCAGATTGAGGANGAAGACATCGACAACCTGCTGGNTTANTTGGCNGCNGANCACTTCTTCTTCGCNCANTCTCCNGCNTTNACACGTCTTGAANCGTCAAACATCTGGGAAAAACTCAGTGATGAGTTGAATTCCAAGATTCATCANATCTACTACGGCAGNATTGGNATCATNCAGCAGCGCTTNGCNAAGCACGTNGAGTACGCAACNCATTGCAANCTCACGTACCTGATGCCNAACGGCNTTTTCGATTCGGANTTGAANCANGATCANAANAGGAGCATCATCNNNGCNACNTTGGATGATTTCCTTCANCACACNCATNTGCTNAANCNTTCATGCGCTCGGATGGTCGNNTNTTGGNAAANCACCACGGAACTCATCGATGANCTGATNCTCGAACTCGAGGCACTGNNTCTTTGAATTCCATNGGGATTNATTCTGCTCCACCTCTCAGTTCGCGAGGCTCTCGCTGACCGNCGAGAAATGCCGAGCAGGTGCAACGATCCTCCTACAAACATCATAATTTGGCACGTCGGGTTACACAACCATGGCCGAGGTGGGGGGGCCGCTCCAGTACTACTGGCGGGCCGTTTCCAACGCCGATTACACCACGTCCTTTGTNGGCTACTGGCACATTTTGGCTGTNTTGAGCCTNGTTTCATCCGTGTTCTTGATNTTCTTGTCGGTGTTGGTGTACCGCGCCGATCCCAGCAACGGAAAAAATCGATTCATTGCGTTGATGCTCATCACAGAATCACTTCGATGTGCGACAGCGATGATGTACTGGGTGTATTCTTGGCCAGAATCCTCCCTTGACTTCCTTTCGAACGTGCGGGTCATCTACTACATCATGTCCCTTCAGCTCTTCTTCCTCTACATCCTCACACCGACATTTTACGCCAAGAGCGCGTGGACGTNACGTCTCTCGCAATGGTTCAGCACGCACGGGTTGTACACCTTGCCGCTGTTTTGCATTGTGGTCATCCTTGCTTTGAGCGCGATGATGGGGGGAACGCACGTCGCGATCGGCGACATCGGTTGGACGTACTGCGCCGCAGCCGGTAGCGGTGTAGGCTCAACCGCTTCAGGCGGTTCGATGCCTTTCGATGTCACGTGTCCGGAATCATGGTCTGCGGTCTACCCTGTGACGCTTTCCTCACCGACGCTTGGACCATTGACGCAGATGTTGCTGTTTTTGCCCACCATCGGAGCCGTTTTCGCGGCGACGATGGTGACGAANATGACGGGNAAAGAGCAGGTCACGGCCCACGACAACGACGTCGAGTTACGCGCTGTACGGTTGGGGTTCATCGGGAAAGCCTCGCTTCAAATCACGAGCATCATATTGCTCTTCGTCCTCATCGGTGTGCTCGGGGAGTCCCCTACCCTCAACACACACCCGTTCAATCCTGACGANCAAGTTCCCAGGTTGCTGATCGCGGTTGGTCCATTATTGCCAACGACGGTCGTTTTGGCTGCTTTGTTTGAAGGGGTGGTGTTCACCTATGCGATGGCCAAAAACGAGGTGTTTGGCATTGATGAAAAACTCAGGAAGGGATTCACGACGGCGNTGTTCACGGGTTCCTTCGCATTTCTGTTTCTGTTCGCCACCGAGGGGATGGAGACCGTGTTCGACAAGGGATGGGTTGGTGGCATTCTGATTGGTTTGCCTTTGATCGTTCTGAGGAAACCGATCCTCGTCTCTCTGGAGCGCGTTTCAAAATTGATCATGCCGGAGTCCTTTACCAAGGATGAACTGAGTTATATCGCGCTCTACAACGCGGCCATGGTGGACGATGTCTTGACCGAAAAAGAGCGCTCCATGCTCGACATACAGGCCGTAGCCTACGGCATTAATCCCACGAGAGCGGAGTTCCTCGAGGCGTACGCTGATGCAAAAGACGCGGAAGAGGAGTGACCCAATCAGGAGAGGATGTCCATCAGGCGGTCGGCTTCAGCGGCGAGTCGAATCGAGCGCGCAATNCGGCGGCCGGTCGACATGAAAGGCTCGTTGATGTCCGAGTAGGGCGAGCCGCCGACGAAGGGGTTGGAGCCCGCAACAATGCGCGCCGAGATCTCGAAGACCTTGAACTCGAGTTGGTCGGTGACGATGGTCTCCAAGCAGAAGGGACCGATCATGCCGCGCGCGCCCTCCTCGAGTTCGAAGGAGGAGGCCACGGTGCCTTCGGCCATCAGGAAGGCCTTGGGGAGCAGGGATTCGCGGATNACGACGGGCTGGTTNCCGGTCACGACAAAGGACGGCTCGAGCGACATCTCGCGNAGNTCACGCAGGGAACCGAGCTTGTAGAATTCGTCGACGTTGGATTCGTCCCNTCGGTCCATCGANAGCAACTCGAGTCGGCCGAGGTTTTGCCCCTCATGGCTGCCNGTGCCTCGGACTTGGAAACCGTCCGTGGCCGTCGGGTCGAAGAAGAAGTGGAGGTAGTAGCGGCAACCGAGCACGTACTCTTGGATGGTGAACTCCTCGTCGATGTCCACGTTGCGTCGGAAATCACGGTAGTCACGGGCGATGAAGTAGCCGCGGCCGCCTTTGGCGCCGGCGTACTTGACGATGACTGGCCCATCGATGTCTTTGGGATCTTGCCCCACGCGGGGCATGTTGCAGCCGCCCTGCTCAAGCCATTGGCGTTGCAATTCGCGGCTCGATTCCCAGTGGAGGATGCCGCGGTTTCCGAAGGTCGGAGTTTGCAGTTTTCGGAAGTTGTCCGAACCGAGGTACTCGACCAAGGAGCCGTGTGGGATGAGGATGACGTTGCGCTTGCGCATCCATTCGGCGTGATCCATCAACTCGTGGTAGTGGTCGAGCATCAGCCACTCGTCGGGGTCGGCGCCAGGGAATGCGGAGTAGAAGCGCCGTCGCTCTTCGCCTACGGCGATGCCCAAGGTTCGGAAGCCTTCCATGCGGGCGCCGTGGAGGATTTGCAGCGAGGAGTGTGAGGCCACCACGCCGATCGTGATGGAGGCCGGGTCGTATTTCGCGAGCCAGCCTGCGAGTGTCGACCCATCCACGCCCATATCGACCGGTTCCGTATGCGCTCTATATCCATTGCCGTCGCGTTCGCGTGACGGCGAGCCACTTCGACGCCGGTGGCTTTTCAGGCCGTCGCGCTCGTCCACCGCGCATGGACCCCAACGGACCAAGAATCACCTATGCGGGATACTTGCGTCTGAACGAATTGCTTGGGCTTCAAGCGGGCCCTGATGGGCATCTTCCCGCCCCTTCTGCCAACGAGCAGCACTTCATCGTCGTCCACCAAACCTACGAACTGTGGTTCAAGCAGGTCTTGACCGAACTTGACGCCAGCGTCCGGCTGTTGGGCCAACCATCCGTTCCTGAAGGCGACATCCCTCGCGTGGTCCGCCACCTCGAACGCGTGTCCGAAATCTTCCGCCTCCTATCCGCACAATGGAAGGTGATGGAGACCCTTGCCCCGCAGGAATTCCTGGCCTTCCGTGACCGTTTGGGGACGTCGTCAGGCTTCGAGTCGTGGCAGATGCGCGCCCTGGAATTGACCCTCGGTCTCAGCGATGAGCAACGGGTGGAAGGCGTGGACCCCATCGGCCACCTTCGCCGCTTGCATGCTGTCGGCGACATGTCCGATGCGGCCTTGGCTGACCTTGAGGCACGCGTGGACCGGCCGTCGCTGCACGACGTGCTGCTGACGTGGCTTGGTCGAACCCCCATCGACGGTTCGCTGGTGGACGCGGACGAGGATGAGGCCGTTGTGGCGGCCTTCGTGGACGGCCACCTCTCGGCCATGCGGACCCATGCCGACGAGATCATCGCGCGGATGGTCGCCGTTGGCCAAGGCGAACCAGAGGCCCTTGAGCGCCGGATGTCGGCAGGGGTTGAGGGGGCGGCATCCTTCCTCCGGCCCGACGGCGCCGTGAACCGCGCCCACGCTGGCCTGTTGTTCATCGAGTCACACCGCCATCTGCCGCTGTTGGCATGGCCGCGTCGTCTCATCGACACCGTCGTCGAAGTGGAACAGTCGATGCTCGCCTTCCGGCACGCTCACGCCCGCATGGTGGAGCGGATGATCGGGCGGCGCATGGGCACCGGGGGGTCAGCGGGCGTGGACTACCTCGACGCCACCACGAAATACCGGATTTTCACAGAATTGTGGGCGGTGCGCACCATGCTCGTCAAGGAAGCGATGTTGCCGCAGCCGCGCGATGCGGCATTCTACGGCTTCGCAGGCTCGGAATGACTCACGCGTCGTGCGGGTCGATGTCGATGGGGATGAGCTCGTGCTCGTACTCGTAGAGCGCGATCTTGAGCGGGTCGAGGACGAAGCGGACGTCCGCTTCTTCGTTGCCGTGGAGGGAGATCAGTTCCTCGCGGAAGGCTTGACGGAGGTCGTCTTCCTTGGCAAAAAGGGGCGCACCCATGCCAATCTGGAGGGCACGTGCACCGATGATGCGGGCGCGCTCAAAGCGGGTGTGGAGTCGGGCGGGCTTGACCATGGGATGCACCTGCGAGCGAACTCGCAAGCCGGCGACCAACAGGGCCCTCTTGAAGACTTCGTCCCCGCACGCGGCTGTTCGGCCTCAGCCTTCCTCGTCGGATGGTGCGAGACGACTCTGCCTCATGCTGCGCAACAGCATGACGCTGGCAGGCGCGCAAGCCGCGACCAATGCGCCGGTCAAGAGCGCAAGCTGCAGGCTGTCGAGAGGCTTCGTGGTTGCATCCGCGGGCGCTTGTGCGACGGGAAGCGCTGCTTCGAGTGCTCGCAGGGGCACAGGGTCATGCAAGGTGACAATCCATGTGCCGTTGGCGCTTCCCGAGAGGCTCGAACTGACGTTAATGTCCGCGCCATACGGGCCGTTTGGGGCGAAGGCGGGGCTGGTCCATGATGTGGTGTTCTCCGTCAGGTTTGACCGGCCTCCTTCGGTCGCCTTCAGGGCTTCTTCGAGCCTCAGGGTCATCGATTCACCCGTCAAGACCGCGTATCCATCGATGACGATGGCTGGGAGGCTAATGAGCCCGTANTGGCCATCGAACCTCTGGTAGGAGAGGTTCGAGAAANCGGCATCTTGCGGCGAGGGCGCATGCCGAACGACCAGCACATCGGGGCGTTCAAGGGCNTCCAGCATCGCTTCCACGGGGCGGCAAGGCTCGCACCAGTCTGCTCCAAAGTANTCGACCACGCGCAGGGACGTGTCGGCCTCACATGCGTCTTCTTCGCAGACGTTCCCGACGGTGCTCGCTGCGGCGGTGCTCAATCCGGTGCACAGCATCAGCGCGACGGGCACCACCAAGAGCAGGGCTCGCTGCACGTCATGGCCAAGTGGACTGTGTTTTTAGAGGGCGTCCACCGCGCGAANAGTGATGANTGCGGGGTGGCGACGTCCCTCCCTTCTCCCGCTTGGGTTGGTGGCGGTGGCCGCCATCATCATCCTGGCTGGAGGCACCATTCGCATCCTCGACGCAGGCGAATCGTGNCCAGATTGGCCNAAGTGCTTCGGAACGTGGACCTTCGCCGTNAGCGAGGAAGAACAACTGCAGTGGTGGGAAGACAACCCCGATGCAACCGAAGACACGCGCGGTGCCGGGTACACGTACACCACGCTGGAGATTTTCAGTGAGTGGGTTCATCGCCTGTTGGTCGGCCTCGTGGCCGTTCCAATTTTGATCAACGCACTCTGGATGCACCGGTTGAGGGGCNCTTATGGCACCCGTGTTNGGAACACAGCGGNCTTGGCCGGCGTGTTGCTCGTCGTGCAAGCGGGCGTTGGTGCGCTGACGGTCATCTACGACAACCGCGATTGGACCGTCGCCTTGCACTTGTGCATGGCAACCATTTGGACGTCGACCCTCCTGCATCAATACATCGCGATGCGAAAGGTAGAGGGCGTTTCGTGGGGCATGTTTTCCACGTCGGCCACCTTCCTCGCCCGCCATCGTGCTCGAACAGATGCCTTCGCAGCATCGGTGTTGGTGCTGCTCGCGCTTGGCGCGTGGGTGTCTTCAACCGCGCCTGGTGCCCAGTACAACCAAGCCTGTTCCATCGGGTTCCCCGACGGTTGGCCCGCCTGCAGGGGGCAACTNCTGCCGAGCGTTGACCATACGGGCGTTCTTGTCCAGATGGTGCACCGGCTTGGNGCNTTGGTGGTCGGTGTGTTGCTCATCCTTGGCGGTGCTCGGATCCGTACTGCCTCCCGTGCCGCTGGNGAGCCNATGTCCCTGTNCCGCGCAGTGGACTTTACCGCGGGTCTGTGGATGGCGAACCTTCTGGTCGGTGCGGGCTACCTCGTCTTCGCCGACGCCGATGGGTTTCCTGAGGGCNTGTCGCTGCTTCATCTCGTCTTGGGAGTGACTGCGGCCGTGGTCGCCATCTCCGTGACCATGATGAGTCGCCTCGTTTCCCCACTGGACCACGAGGGCGGGTCTGAATGACGGAAAGCCGTGCCCTNCACCGCGTGCTCATCGACCTGATGAAGCTCCGNGTGGTGGTTTTGCTGCAANTCACGGCGGTGTGCGCCATCCTTGTCCACGACCTGCTGGTGCGCTACGGCTCCGTTGCAGGAGATCGGTCTTGGCTGGACACGGTGACGGCCGTGAGCATTACCCTGGTCGGAGGAACCTTGTCCGCAGGTGGCTCAAATGCGATCAACATGTGGTACGATGCCGACATCGATCCGCTGATGTCTAGAACGGCAAAGCGGCCCATTCCCTCGGGTGAAATCTCNCCACGNNCTGCCCTGTTGTTCGGCCTCCTCATCAGCACAGGAGGGAGCGCNGTGTTTCTGTTGGCGCATTGGAAAGCAGCGTTTTGGTCGGCTTTTTCTGTGCTCTTTTACGTCCTTGTGTACACCGTTTGGCTCAAGCGTCGCTCACCCCAAAACATCGTGATCGGCGGCATCGCAGGCGCCACCCCGCCGCTGATCGGCTGGGCGGTTGCGGCCGCNGAAACCGGAGCGCTTGCCGGCATGAATCCGCTTGATCTCGGTTCACCGGTGCCGTGGATGCTCTTCATGCTGATTTTCTTATGGACGCCTCCCCATTTCTGGGCGTTGGCCCTCTACCGTTCGGGTGAATACGCCAAAGCGAAGGTGCCGATGATGAACGAGGTTCGNGGCTCAAAAAGCACCCTCAACCAGTCCAAAGCCTACTGCGGGCTCCTTCTCNTGCTGGGTTCCGTGCCATGTTTCTGGCCGGCTTCTGGCCTCCCGCTGCTCTGGGCCTTCACCTCAGGCGGTCTGACGGTCTGGTACGCAAAATCGGTCTGGGCCATCGACCCACAGGAGCCCTTCGACGAAAACGGTCGTATGCCGAAAGCCGCGAAGTCCTTTTTCCGGAGCCTCTTCTACCTGGGGTGGATGTTCCTTACGTTGGTGGCGATTTCAGCGGTCCCTCCTGGCTGGCTTGGCTACCTCGGCCCGCTTGCCTGAGGCCCCACCGTTCTGAGGGTCTGTGGTCCGGTTCAAGCGATGAGTCTTTGAGTCAGGACCGTGAGGTTTTGTCCATGGATGCAGACAGGCTGCCTCGTTGGCGACCGCTGCTTCTCGCGGGGCTCTTGCTTGCCTCGCTCATGGTCACCTTGCCGACGGCTTCGGCGGCCTCGGGCGACCTTGCGATGTCCAACAGCCTCAGCCCCACCGAAGGCCAGTACATCAACGCCTACACGCCAGTCACGCTTCAGGTCCAAGTGACCAACGAAGACATCGGAGGCAGCAGCGACCCCCGTGACGTGGAATGGGAGGCGTGTCCCGAGGGTGCGCCAACCGGTTCGACCCACTGCAGGGACGGAGCCGGGACCATNCCCAGNGTNGCGACCTTGCAGAGCGTGACCTACACCTTCCCGACCCAATGGTCACCCCCCACGTCCCACTGGCCCGCGGGAACCGTTCAGGGGAACTACACAGTCACCTTCGCGTTCACAGAAGGCGATTTCGACACGAGCGACGACACACTTGTGGTCAGCGTCATCGTGACGGAGGAATTCAAGGACATCATCGTTCCAGCCGATCAAGACCCCCGTGACGGCTTGCTTGACGTGGCCAGCGACGGAGACGGGGCCGTGCTGAACACGAATGTNACCTATCCGCGGGCAGGCGANACNTGGCGCATCGACTACGACGTCTACCTTTGCGGCGGGTGTGACCTCAACATGAGTTGGGGATGGCGGTTGATGCACGATTTCGGAGGCGCCCCNGTCGCAGAATCCATCACGGACGTCGACTTGACCGGCTACAACTGGGGTGGTTTGTCCCAACTCAGCCGGAACCTCCCCGCCTTTTCCTACGACGAACCTGGCCGCTACCTGCTTGAATTTGGCGTGTTCAATTCAAGCGGCGACCTTGTGACGACCAACAACGTTGGTAGCGTTTACCTTCGGCTGGACGACACCTCGGATCTGGTCGTGATGGGNTTCATGCCCACACACAACACGCAAGACCCCAACGCGCCTTACTACTACGGCANCGACGCCATCGTGGCCATGGTCGAAAACCACGGCAACACCACCATCTCCGGACTGTCGATGACGATGACCATCACCGACCTGCTTGGGAACCTGGACACGCAGCAGTCCTGTGAACTTCCGAGTTTGGTGCCAGGGGCCGACCATTCGTGCCTCTTTGACCTTGATTTCACTGGGCTTGACCGCCGCATCTCGGTGACCATCCCCGTCGATCTTGGCCTTTGGAACGACGTCAATCCTGAAGACAATGAGGTCACGCAAAGCGGCGTCGACATCGAAGTCGGGCCGATCGGAGCCTCCATCAGCCAATCCAACTCCAACGGCATTTACACCACGGATGAAACGATGACGCTCGTCGCCAGAACCTCGGACACGGCCGCTGGTCCCCTCAACTACACGTGGAAGATCGACGGGCCATTCGACCTCGTTCCTGGCGCAAGTCATGGGCAGGTCGTCGAGGTCCCGGTCGACTCTCTGGACCTCGGTGATCACAGGATCAAACTCATCGTGCGCGACGTGCTCGGNTTTACGCAATCGAGGTTCCTTGACATCACTGTCCTCCACCACACCGCCATCGACGGTGGATTGGCATACACCGGACAAGGCGTGAGCCTCGATGAGGCCGTGTTAGCTCACGAAGTGAGCCTCCCGCAACTTGGCCTCAATTACGGTGTCGGGAACGGCAAAGCGCCCCTGATGTTGCATTCGTTTGGTCTTCAATCTCCTGACGGAACCGATCAGGATGTGGGTCTGCTCGAGATGTCCATCCAATTCAACCTGAGTGAACTCCTCCCTGACAACATCGACCCTGAAACCGTCGAACTCCGTGTGCTCCCGGCCATGAACTCCACCGCTTGGGACTTCGTGTCGCCACCGAACGAAGCCACGGTCCATGACGACGGCACCATCGACGTCATCCTTCGCGAAGACGCCGTCCTCATGTTCATCGGCGTGCTGCCTGCGCCCCAGNTCGTCGTTGAGAACGTCACCATCGAGCGGCGACCNAACGGTCATCTCGAACTCCACTGGGANGCGGGTGGTGACCTCGANAANCCCTACCTCTCCGGTTGGAACATCTACCGGTTGGCCATGCCCAGCGGTTCCTCGACCTTCTTCCCGTCACCTGAAGCGTCCAGCAGCACGTCCTTCTGGGAGGATTTCACCGCCACCACCCTCGTGGCGACGACCTCCATCGCGAACGACCGCTGGTACGATGACCAAGCCCTCACCACGGGAACGTGCGCGTCTTACCTGATTGCCCCTGCAGACCGTTCNGGGGTGCCCGATTTGACGCAACTCAACGTCAGCAGCGCAGAGTCTGGACTCCCCGGCCTGTTCTGCGCGGACGCCATTCCGCCGGAGTTGACGGTCACGAACATGCGNGCCACGAGCACCTTCTCAAACGACACCGCATGCCACGCAAGGACCGGCAATTGGGACCGTTGTTACGACGTGGCCGTGACGTGGACGTGGCCCGACCATGAACCAGAAGGAAACGTGTCCTGGGATCTTTATCGCGTTGAGATCAACCCCACTGGGCTCGACCTTGGTGCTTTGACGCCGGTGGTCGAAAACATGCAGGCCGTCCCCGGTGAGCAGGGCCGCTACGAGGTCAACGGGACCCTTGACGAATCCATCCGCCCTTACCGCCTCTTCTACTACGTCTTGACGCCGACGGACGCGGTGGGCAACGACAATCCCGTCGCGATCTCAGGAAACAGCGTGGGCTTGCTGATCGAGGACCAATGGTGGGAGTACAACCAACACCTCATTCCTGAGCCTGAGCCCGAACCCGAGCCTCCGTTGGGAAGCCCCTGGGTGGGCAAACTCCTCGACGGAATGGCCAGCGACAGCCTCTTTCAAAGCGCCCTCGGCGTGCTTCTTCTCGCCTTCGTCACCGTCGCCATCGGTTTGCCTGTGCTCAGGGGACGCCACCGCCGGCTGAAGCGCATCGTTGCTGCTCGCATTCGGCAACAACAGGCCAACACGGTGGCTGAGGAGTTCGACGACTTCTTCTGAGCCCTCTGTGCCTCACCGCAGCCTTCATGACCGGACCTACGGTGGGCCGGAGCGCTGCGGTGATCGCATAGCCTGGTATTGCGCAGGATTGCTAATCCTGTGGGTTCTACCCTCGGGGGTTCAAATCCCCCTCACCGCGCCTTCGCAAAGCCAGCCCGACGACAGGCTCATGTTGCGCGCATGTCAGGTTGGTCCATGCGAGACGCGTCGGGGCTACGGCGTGACCGCGACGGTTTGACCGCCGTGATTGAGTTCCTCTCTGCGTTCACCCTGTTTTTGATGATCCTCACGGCTTTTTTGGCACTGGCTCAGATGCAAATGGGCTCAAACGACCCTTACCTCGACCGGTTGGATCGCTCCGCNGTGCTCGGCCTCGACCGTTTGGTCGCAGACGAAGGCTGGTTTGTACCCGTGGTTGACGGCGAAGCTGACGTGGAGAACGGCACACACGCTTGGCACGAGATGAGCGCTGAGGTCCTGTTTGACGGGCGCGTCCGAGCAGGGCTGGTGGTGGACGGGAAACTCGACCTGGATCGACTGGCGGCGTTGCGCAACGTCACCGAACAGGGCTTTGCAGAGGGGTTGGGTCTGGACGCGTCCTTTGACGTGCACTTGCGCATCGATCTCCTCGACGAAAACGGTACCACGGACCGCACGGTGTTTGAAGGCGGAACCACGCGCATCGGCGCAGAAACCTCCAGCCGAGCCACGCGTTTGGTGGTCGGTGAAGGCGCGCTGTATCGCGTTTCGCTCGAGGTGCACGACGGCGGTCGCGCCTCATCCGTGCTCCACGTGACCGAGGTACAGCCTCATCCTGACGACGGTGGACCCGAGTGGTTCGAGATGCACAACCCCGAGGGGTTCGCCGTGCGTTTGTTGGGATGGTCCTTCCATGTCGAAGATGCTCGGGACACCACCAGTNACCTGATGCTGGACGGTCTCATCAGCGGCGGAGGCGTCGCCGTGTTCACCGGCGACGTCAACACCCAAGAGACCGGCAACGCCACGCAAGTCTTCGACCTCGGCGTGGTCGGGCTGCTCGGTGTGGGTCAAATCGACGTGATTCCTGACGACAAGGGTCAGTTGAGGGTGGATTACACCGATCCAACCACGAGCCTGCCCGCCACGCGGCAAACCGTCCAGTGGGGCGGTGACACGGGTCTTTTGCTCGGCTCGGGCGATGGGCTCGGCTGGAACGGAACGGAGATCAGGGACATGAGCAACTGGGCCGTGAGTTCCACGCCCAGCCCAGGAGATTGGACCCCGCTCATCGAGGCTTGAGGTTCCATCCGCGGCGGATGCTTCTTGAACCGAGGTCCCGCGTCTTGGCGTGAAGCCCATGATGCCAAGCAGCGTCTACACCCGCGACCGGTGCGTGACCGGCATCCACGGGTTGGATGAAATCCTCCGCGGAGGCATCCCGTACGGCTCCACCGTGCTGGCCGCCGGGACCTGCGGTTCGGGCAAGACCACTTTGGCGATGGAGTTCCTCGTGCGCGGCGCGCTGGCNGGNGAGGCTTGCGCGCACTTCACGGCGACGGAGCCGAGCGTGAAGCTGCTCGAAAACATCCGTCAGTACTCCTTTTTCGACATGAACATGGTCGACACGGGCCTCATCAACGTCTTCGACGTCGACGTGCTTTATTCCTGGCTCGGTCTGGACAAGGCCACCTTCGATCTCGACGACGTGCACGCGCTCATCAAAGCCATCGTGGACATCGTGAACACCATCGGCGTGACGCGCCTGGTTATTGACTCGGTGACCACCTTGTGTTACAAGATCAAGAGCGAGCAGCTGATTCGGGACTTCTTGTTCACGCTTGGAAAGAAACTGGCCACCCTGGGCTGCACCACCGTGCTCATCTCCGAGATTACCTCGGCCACCGAAAACGCGCACTGGTCGTCGTTCGGTGTGGAAGAGGCCATCGCCGACGGCATCATCGTGATGGGGGACGTTGAGCGCATGGGCCACCTGCTGCGTTTCCTTCAGGTCGTCAAAATGCGTGGGACGCCGCACAGCCGTGCCAAGCATTCCATTGAATTGACGCAACTGGGCGTGATGCTCACACCGATGCTCAAGTGGGGCGCGGTTTCAGATAAAAACACACGATGGGGGGCCTGACCATGTTTGAACTCGATGCCCTCATCGCCGAGCAACTGACGGAAGTCTCGCTCAACAGCGCGGTGCAGGTGCGCTGTGGGAACTCAAATTCCTTCGTGGTTACGGCCAGCACCATGCTCCCGCTCATCCAGTCCTTTGGCATGGGTGGCGTCTATATTTCGGCCAGCCGCGGTGCGGTGGAGATTATTCAGGCCTTCGAATCCATTGGGGTTGACGTGAGCAACATCCAGTTCCTCGACCTCGTTTCGTCGGGCATTTTGGGCGGCACCGATGTCCCCTACCCCAACGTGCACTTCGTGGACAGCCCGATCATGCTCGAATCGGTGCTCTTGAGGACGCTGTANATCCTGCGCACCTCCACGTTTGAGCGGAACTTCGTCTTCGTGGACAGCATCAACGCCCTGTCCATCTACAACGACGACCGCATGCTCGCGGAGTACCTTCACACCTTCATCAACACGTTCAGGCAGCGCGAGGTGCTCTCCGTGCTGATCAACGTCCCGGACCAGACCCCTCCCCTCGTGTTGGCCAATCTGGACCTGTATTGCACAGCCCTGATCGATCGTGGGCAGGTTGTCATTCAGTGAGGTGAACCCATGGCAGACATCACCTTCAGCCCCGAAGACGAGGAATTCTTTGGCAAGGTCGGCGGCTTCGGCGTGCCGAAGTTCGACGCCGTGATGGGCGGTGGGGTGCCACGCGGCTTCATGATCGTCGCCTTCACCCAAACGGGATCGGGTTCGGAACTGTTCGCCAAGCAGTTCACCTCGCCCGCTGAGGAGCCGGAAAACACCATCCTCATTTCGACCAACGAGGCTCAACAAGAAATCATCCGTGTCTACGAGAAATACGGCTGGCCGCTCGACATTGGTGTGCGCACCGTCGGCGAGGAATACAACGCCAGCGTGCTGGAGCGCGATTTGTTGGCGAGCAGGTATCGCTTGGAAGGCTTCCAGTTGCCTGACATCCAGCGCTTGGCACAGACCCGCTTCGTGGACATTGAGAACCGCGACTTCCTCACCGAGGTAACCAACGAGGTCATGGCGCTCGATCCCTACTTCCGAGCCGTGGTGGACAGCATGGACTTCTTCGTTCAGCGTGAGGAGCCATCCCGCGTCATTTCCATGATGCGCATGTTGCAGGCTCACACTCAGATGGTCCGTGGTTTATTGCTGGTCACGATTTCCTCCGACGGACTGCCACCAGGTCTTCGCCAAGAAGTGGCAGGGATCGCGGACATGGTGCTGGAATTCAAGGTCCGAACGATCGGTACGGACTTCGAAACGTCGATGACCGTGACCAAGTTCCGCAACGCGCCCGAGAACCTTCGCATCTTGGTCTTCCGCGTGACGCCTGAAGAGTGCATCACGCCCGAAACCGTGGAGCGCATCGCATAACGGGTCCACAGGGGACGAGCGAAGCATCAAGAGGGGGCGGCCGTCGAGGTCAAGCCATGTCCTCGAGGCAAGCCACCGGGGGATACGACCCGTCTGGTATCGACCTCGATGCGTGGACCGTGTTGGAAGCCGAGTTGGAGGCCACCATCCCGCATTATGACCGTGTCAACACCTGGATGACTTTTGGTCAGGACCGCCGCTGGCGGGCCGGCGTGGCCGCTCATGCTGAACCGGGGATGAAGGTGCTCGAAGTCGGGTGCGGCCCTGGGTCCTTCGCAGAAACCATCCGAAACGTGGAGTTGACCTGCCTTGACCCCTCGCCAGAAATGCTGCGGGTCGCCAAGAAGCGCGTTGACGCGGTTCGAGCGGCCAAGGGCGAGTCTCCTGCTGCTTATGTGGAGGCCATCGCGGAATCCATTCCTCTGCCCGATGCCTCCTTTGACCGCGTGTTCTGCCTCTTCTCTTTCCGTGATTTCCAGGACAAGCGGAAAGGTTTGGAGGAAATTTTCCGCGTGCTCAAACCCGGTGGACAGCTCGTGATTTGCGATGCCGGCAAAGGCAACGCCATCCACGGTCTCTTCGGTCGGTTTTGGATGGCCACGGGCGTGCAGGTCATCGCGCGCCGCATCACGGGCGAGAAGGATCACCCATGGAAGGGCTTGGCCCGTTCCTACACCCACTACGGGACCAACGCATATTACCGCAAGATGCTCAAGCAGGTCGGATTCAGCCAAGTCAAGGGCCGCTTGCTCTGGCCTTTTTTGATGGCCTCCCGATTTAGCGGTGTTCGGCCTTCGAATCCTGAATGAAGCCTCCTTTGACGCAGGGCATCATGCTCATAAACCGGACGCCTACCGGTCGGCTAAGGATGAGGTGTTGACCATGAGCATGGAATCTGTCCTTCGCAGCATCAAGTCCGCCCAAAGCGAGGCTGACGCCCTCCTTGCCTCGGCTCAAGAGGACGCCAGCAAGGCGATCGGCGATGCTCGCCGCGCTGCCTCGGAAACCGTTTCGGAGGCCACCGAAGGCGCCACCGCAGACGCCCGCGCCACCATCGACGCGGCCCGCGCCGAGGCTGAAGCCGAGGCCGAGAAGGTCCGCGCTGAAGGCGGAAAGGCCGCCGATGCTCTTTCTTCCGCCGCCTCCGGGCGCACCGACGCAGCCGTGGACCTCCTGCTCAACGCCATTCACGACGCCTGAGGTGTTCTCATGTTCCCAATGGTCGAGATGTCCCGCCTCACCGTGGCGGCCCCTCTCGACGCGATGGACGACGTGCTTGCGGCCTGTGATGCCCTCGGATGCGTGCACGTCCAACCTTACGAGCAATTCGAGGATGGCATCGGCGTGGGTCAAGCCGCCTCGCAAGAAGGCCGTGGCGAACTGCTGACCAACGTTCGCGCCGTGCGGGCTGCAACGTCGGCCATCAACACCTCTGGTCCCATGCCCCGAAAGCAAGTCAATGCCCTCATTGATGGGTCATTCCCGGGGCGCATCGAGAAGGCCATGGAACTCCTCCGTGCCATCGACGAATCTCAAGCCTCGATTCAGGCGCTGGCCGAAGAGCGCGACGCCATGGCGCGTCTCGCGCCGCTCAATGTGCCCCTCGAACTCCTCACCGGCATCTCTGGTCTGGAAATCTTCGTGGCTGAAACCAGCAAAGCGAACAAGGTGCAGGAAGCCCTTGGCGACCTCGCAAAGGATTGCGAGGTCCTCGCTAGGGACCGCATCGTGGCCGTGGCCTGCCGCCCGGCCCATGCCCCCGAAGTTCAGATCGTGCTCGGTCAACTCGGGGCAAAGGTCGTTCAAGTCCCTGCTGGCGAGGGCAACGCCGGAAAGCGTGTCGCTGAGGCCAAGTCGAACATTCTGAAGCTGGAAGCCAAAATCGCGTCAGACCAAGCCAGCGTCGAAGCGTGGGTCGAGGCCAACGGCCGCGACTTGGTGTGCGTGCATGAGTTGCTCGAGCGCCAGGAACACCTCGCGTCTGCTCCCACGCAGATGGCCGTGGCAGATCGCGCCTTCGCGATGGACGCGTGGATTCCCACCAACCGCGCTGATGAGGTCAGGGCTGCCCTGAATCCACACGCTTCGCTGGTCGAAGTGGAGGCATGGGACGGCGGCCACCACGGGCATGACGACCACGACGACCATGGTCATGGTCACGGCCCCGAGCCTCCTGTCGAATTTGACAACCCTACGGCGACCAAGCCGTTTGAGTTGATGGTCGACCTCGTCGGCCGTCCTTCCTACGGCACCTACGACCCGACGACCCTCATGATGTTCACCTTCCCGATGATTTTCGGGGCCATCCTCGGCGACTGGGGCTTCGGCTTGGTCATTGTGGCCCTGGCCATGTTCCTTCGCTCCAAGCCCATGGCCGCGGATCCTGTGGTCAAGAACGGCATCACCATCCTTCTTTGGATGGGCATCTGGTGCGTGCTTTGGGGCTTCTATTTCGCTGAAGGTTTCGGATTCGTCTGGGACAACTACACGTGGGTGACATACGAATTCACCAACGGGAACTCCCCGCTCGGCTTCCTCTACCCTGACAAGCCAGTGGAGTTGCTCTCCGACGACCTGGGTGCACTCCTCGGCATGAGCCACTTGACCTATCCGCTGCACCGTGCCGAACCTGGGCACGGCCTCGAAGAGTACGTGATGTTCTCCATCTACCTCGGCGTCATCCACCTGCTGGTTGGTTTCCTCATCGGTTTCATGAACGTCCTGAAGGCGCACGGCGCCGCTGCCGCCTTCTTCGAAAAGGGTTCGTGGATCCTCATCCTTCTCGGAGGCTTCTTCCACGCCCGGCGCTTCATCGCCTACGAAGGCGACCTGTTCTCCCTCAACGTGTTCTCTGCGGCCATCCTGATTGGCATCGTGTGCCTCATCATCGGATTGGCCGTCTACGAGAAGTTTGGGTGGGCCGGTGGCATCATCATGGGTCCAATCGAGACCTTTGGCCTCCTGGCCAACACCCTGTCCTACCTTCGTGTGATGGGCGTTGGCGTGGCCGGCGTCAAGATTGCCGAGGTGTCCATCACCATGGGGTGGGAAGTGATGATGACGCAATTCGCCGCCGGTGGTCTCGGCTTCCTTTGGGGCGCCATCGCATTCCTCCTGTTCCTCGGCATTCAGGCCTTCGCCATCGCGCTTGGCCTGCTTTCACCCAGCATTCACGCTGCCCGTCTCCACTTCGTGGAATGGATGGGCAAATTCCACAACGGCTCCGGGGTCCCCTTCTCCCCCGTGGGCGGCCGAAGCATCCATGTGGAGGGGGCATGACAGTCCAACAGGACATACACAGAGGTAGTGAACATGAACAAGACCCTGAAGAACACGCTGCGAACCATGATCGTCTTGGCCGCCATCACCCTGATTGCTCAGGGTGCTGCTGCTGCTGAAGACGGTGCGACCACCACTGGGAACTCCATCACCGGCGACCTCGCCGTTGGTATTTCCCTCGGCCTTGCCGCCGTTGGCGCTGGGATTTCCCAAGCCGCCATTGGCAGCGCTGCCGTTGGCATGCTCGCCGAAGACGGCTCGAAGTTCGGCCCCGCGCTGATCTTCACCGCGCTTCCCGAGTCCATCGTGATCCTCGGCGCTTTGCCGCTCTTCCTGGCGTGAGCCAGGACGTGCAGCGCCCGCGCTGAACGTTGGAGGAGACACCATGTCGCTTGAATCGCTTGCAAAGGACATCACGGCAGCCGCTCAGGCGGAAGCCGATGAGCTCGCCGCCTCGGCACAATCCGAGGCCGACACGATGCGTTCCGAAGCGGAAGCCAAGGCGGAGTCCATCCGTTCTGAGGCTGCCGCTCGCGCCGCTCGTGACGCCGAGCAAATCGGTCGTGAAATCGTGGCCAGTGCGCGTCAAGCCAACCAGAGGGACCTGCTGATCGCTCGCCGCGCGGCGCTTGACGCCACGCTTGAGCAAGCCAAGAGCACCCTTGCCGACCCCAAGTGGAAAGGCAGGGCTGCGTTGCTCAAGTCCCTGATGGCCCGTGCCGACGACATCGGCGGCAAGGGCTACTCCGTTCGCCCGGTGGGCATCGACCGAAAGGCCGTGTCCGACCTCGCTGGCGGGAAGAAGGTTGGTGAAGACGCCGAAGGCCTCGGAGGCTTCATCCTCGATGCAGAGGATGCCTCCGTGTCCTACGATTTCCGTTTTGACGCCTTGCTGGAACGTGCTTGGGCCAGCAGCCTGCCCGCGGTGACCGCCGCTCTGTTTGACTGAGGTGAACCCATGCGCTTCGGATCCACACCCTACATCGCCTCACGGGCGAAGTCACGTCGCAAGGCGTTGGCGGACAGGGCGCGGCTCCGGCAATTGATCAACCACGCTCCGGACCAACTGACCGTCGCCGTGGCTGATTTGGGTTACCGAGCGGAAATTGACCGCTACGCGGCCACCTACGACGGGGGTGACCTCATCGAGGCCGCCCTCACGGACAACCTGGAACATGAGTTGGACAACATCATCAAACTCTGTTCAGGCAAAGTGGCGCGCATTGTTTCGGTCTATACTGACCGCTTCGAGTACCACAACGCCAAGGCCGTGCTTCGCGCGGTCGTGAACGACGTGGACCTTGAGCGCGTGGCGCACGACATCCTCCCGGACATCAACGACATCAACACGCCTTGGTTGCAGATCATCGAGCGCGCCGACGACCTTCGCTCGGCCGTGGTGCTCATGCGAAGGAAACCCTTCGGCTCTGCGCTGAACGCGATGCCGGAGGGATCCACCTTGGCCGCCTATGAAGACGTCCTGGATCGGCACTACTTCGCCAATGCAACGTCATCGTTGAGTGGGTCGCAAGCGGATGTTCGCATGCTTCGTGCCTTGCTGGCGACTGAAATCGATCACCGCAACATCGTGAACCTGCTTGAGGCCGCCGCCATGGGCCTCGAAGGCAACGAGGTGGCCTCAGCGTTGATTCCCGGTGGCCGCTTGATTCCCAAGCGAGCCTTTTCGCTCGTTTCCAACGGCGGTCGTGCCTCGCTGCTTGAGGTTCTTCGCCCCGCCAACCGTTTCGACATGGCCGCATTTGAGGCCGCGATTGCAGAAGCGGATGCGGCGATGTCGCTGGACCCTGTGATCACTTGGCTCGCTGCCCGCGAAAACGCGCACCTCAACCGGATGAGCTACCTGCATCCGGTTTCCGCGCTGCCTGTGGTGCACTACATCGCGATGAAGGTCAAGGAGGTCAAAGACCTCCGGATCATCACGCGCGGACTGATGGCGGGATTGTCCGCTGACGTGGTGGAGGCCCACGTCATTTGAATGGAGGTGTGATGCATGGAAATTGCCGTCGTCGGTACGCCCGAATTCACCCTCGGCTTCCAACTTGCAGGAATTTCACACCTGCACAACCCCTCGGACGACGAAGCCATGGGCAACGTCCTCCGTACCCTACTCACCAGCAAGGAGGTGGGCATCGTGGTGGTCGACTCCGCGAGCCTGAGCCGCCTTCCAGAGCGGCTGCGCGAGCAGCTCTCTGCTTCAGTGACCCCGACCGTGCTGGGCATCGGCACGGAAGAGGACAACACCTTGCGTGACACCATCCGCAAGGCCATCGGAGTCGACCTATGGGCATGATGTTCCACACATATTGGAGGAAGATGAATGAGCAACGAAGGACAAATCTACCGCATTTCCGGACCTGTGGTCACGGCCAAAGGCATGAGTGCTGCCATGTACGACGTCGTACGTGTCGGCGATGAAGGCCTGATGGGCGAAGTGATCGAGATTCACGGCGACCAGTCGGTCATCCAAGTGTACGAAGACACCTCCGGCATCCGCCCGGGTGAACCTGTGCTGAACACGCAGGAGACCCTCTCTGTGGCGCTTGGACCTGGTCTGCTCACTCAGATCTACGACGGTATCCAGCGCCCGCTCCAGACCCTTGAGGAGCAGATGGGTTTCTTCATCACCCGTGGTGTCGATGCCGACGCCTTCGACATGGAAAAGACCTGGACCTTTGAGCCGGTGGCTTCCGTTGGTGACGAGGTTTCTGGCGGGAACGTCATCGGACACGTCCAGGAAACCGAAACCATCGTCCACAAGATCATGGTCCCGCCCAACGTTTCTGGAACCATCAAGAGCATCGAGAGCGGCGACTTCAACGTCACGCAAACGGTCGCCACCCTCGAGGACGGCACCGAGATTCAGATGATGCAGAAGTGGCCGGTTCGCTCACCCCGCCCCTATCAGACGAAGTACGCGCCCGACACCCCGCTCATCACCGGAATGCGCATCCTCGACTTCCTGTTCCCGCTCGCCAAGGGCGGTGCGGCCGGCATCCCCGGCCCCTTCGGGTCCGGAAAGACGGTCACCCAGCAGTCCCTTGCGAAGTACTCCGACGCGCAGATCGTGGTCTACATCGGCTGCGGTGAGCGTGGAAACGAGATGACCGAAGTGCTGGACGAGTTCCCTCACCTCATCGACCCCAACACCGGCAAGCCGCTGATGAACCGCACCGTCATGATTGCAAACACCTCGAACATGCCTGTGGCCGCCCGTGAAGCGTCGGTGTACACCGGCATCACCATCGCCGAGTACTTCCGTGACATGGGCTACGACGTGGCCCTCATGGCCGACTCGACCTCCCGTTGGGCTGAGGCCATGCGTGAGATTTCCTCCCGTCTGGAAGAAATGCCTGGTGAGGAAGGCTACCCTGCGTACCTCTCGTCCCGCATCGCCGAGTTCTACGAGCGAGCCGGCCGTGTCAACACCCTCTCTGGTGAGGACGGCTCCGTGACCGCCATCGGTGCGGTGTCACCCCCCGGTGGCGACATTTCCGAGCCGGTCAGCCAAGGTACCCTGCGCATCGTCAAGGTGTTCTGGGGCCTCGACGCGGGTCTGGCCCGACAGCGCCACTTCCCCGCCATCAATTGGCTGAACTCCTACTCGCTGTACCCACCGTCCCTCGACCAGTGGTACCGCGACAACATCGGGCAGGACTTCCCCGAGATTCGAACCGCCATCTCCGGTCTGCTTCAGATTGAGGCTGAACTGCAAGAGATTGTGCAGCTCGTCGGTTCCGACGCGCTGCCGGTCGATCAGCAGTTGACGCTCGAAGTCGCTCGCATGATCCGCGAGTACTTCCTGCAGCAGAACGGCTTCGACCCCATCGACGCTTACTGTGACATCAACCTGCAGTACCGCATGGCCAAGGCCGTGCTGACCTTCCAAGACGCGGCGAAGTCGGCCATGGGTGCCGGCTCCGCGCTCTCCGACGTGGTCAACGTGCCCGCGCGGTCCGCGCTTCTGCGTGGCCGATTCGAAGAGGGCTACATCGACCGCATCGACGGCATGGTCAAGGCGATGGTGGATGAAATTGAAGCCACCGTGGAGGAGAACTGAGGAGGGATCATCATGGCAGGAAAGGAATACCGTACCATCACCGACGTCAAGGGACCGCTTGTGTTCCTGAACAAAACCGAACCCGTCGCCTACGGCGAGATCGTGTCGCTTCGTCTCTCCAATGGGGACATCAAGAACGGCCAGGTGCTTGACACGTCCGACGACATGGTCGTCGTGCAGGTGTTCGAAGGCACCGCCAAGGTCGACCGCCAAGCCGGCGTGACCTTCCTNGGTGACGTGTTCAAGCTTCCCGTNAGCACCGACCTCGTCGGTCGCATCCTCGACGGCGCCGGTCGTCCTCGTGACGGCGGCCCTGAGATTGTCGCGGACGANAAGGCCGACATCATCGGCGCGGCCATCAACCCGTACAGCCGTCAGAGCCCCCACGACTTCATTCAGACNGGCATNTCNGCCATCGANTGCTGCACCACGCTNGTGCGCGGCCAGAAGNTGCCGATTTTCTCNGCGTCGGGTCTTCCCCACAACGACATCGCGCTGCAGATNGCCCGTCAGGCGAANCTCAAGGACAGCGATGAGGANTTCATCGTCGTGTTCTGTGCNATGGGCATCACCGCTGANGAGTACAANTTCTTCCGNTCTGACCTNGAGCGCACCGGTGCNNTGGAGAACGCNGTGCTGTTCGTCAACCTCGCNGACGACCCNGCNGTCGAGCGNATCATTACGCCNCGNCTNGCGNTGACCGCCGCNGANTACCTCGCCTTCGAGCAGGANTACCACGTGCTGGTCATCTACACGGACATGACGAACTACTGCGACGCNCTCCGTCAAATCGGTGCNGCNCGTGAAGAAGTNCCCGGCCGCCGTGGTTACCCCGGTTACATGTACACNGACNTGGCCATGCTCTACGAGCGTGCGGGCATCGTGAAGGGCAAGAAAGGGTCCATCACGCAGTTCCCCATTCTCACCATGCCNGGTGACGACATCACGCACCCAATTCCTGACCTCTCTGGATACATCACCGAAGGTCAAATCGTGATTTCCCGTGAGCTCCACCAGCAGGGCATCTNCCCGCCGATCAACGTGCTGCCGTCNNTGTCTCGCCTGATGGGNTCNTGCATCGGTGANAANACNACNCGNGACGACCACAAGAAGGTCAGCGACCAGATGTACGCTGCGTACGCCCAAGGTCGCGAACTCCGCGGTCTCGTGGCCATCGTCGGTGAGGACGCGCTGAACGAGCGTGACAAGCAATTGCTCGACTTCTCCGCCATCTTCGAAGACCGCTTCTTGCGCCAGAGCCGTGACGAGGACCGNTCCATCGANGAGACGCTCGACCTGTGCTGGGAACTCATGTCCAACATCGACACGAAGTACCTCGTGCGTCTNGACGAGGAACTCATCGCGAANTACCACCCNGANAACCGCNNNTGAACGAGGTGAGGAANCATGGCGCTCGACATCAAGCCGACCCGAAGCGAGCTGATCAAGCTCAAGGGACGGATCAAGNAGACCCGTAACGGGTACAAACTGCTGAAGATGAAGCGCGACGGCTTGTTCCACGAGTTCCGCACCCTTCTGACGGANATGATCGCGGCCAAGCGGGAGTTGACCGAAGCCTACCGCCTTGCGAAGACCCGCATGGACCTGGCCAATGCCATCGAAGGCGGCTTGGCGGTCCGGGCTGCTGCCATCGCCAACTCGGCCCATCCAGAGGTCGAGGTCGAGCGCCGCAACATCATGGGCGTCGTGGTGCCCAACGTGAGCGGCAGCAACCTCCGTTCGACCTTCGCCGAACGCGGTGTGGGTTTCATCGGCTCCAGCCCCTACATCGACGAAGCCAGCGATGCCTTCGGCGACCTCATCGAGAAGATGGTCAAGGCCGCAGAAATGGAGGCGACCCTCAAGCGACTTCTNGAAGANATTGAGGCCACCAAGCGGCGTGTNAACGCCCTTGAGTTCAAGGTCATTCCAGANCTCGAAGAGGCTCAAGTCTTCATCAAGCTCNGACTTGAGGAGATGGAGCGTGAAGAAACNTTCAGGCTCAAGCGCTTCAAGAACAAGTGAGTCAACGCCCCTTCAGCCCAAAGGGGTTGATTCAAGGCGGACCGTGGGTCACCGCGAGACAAGGAGGCGTCCCGATGGAAGATGAGGTTCGCTTCGAGGACGANGCTCCCAACGCGCTGCAGGTGCATCCNAAGGCNTGGTCGCAGCGTGAATTCCTCCAACACATGGCCGACCGCCATTTTGCCCTCGGCCCACAGGTCGGTGATCGCCTGCCTGCTTGGGAACTGGAGGAAGAGCCTGATGCTTCGGTGTCGGCTTCCCTCGTCCAGTTCAACGACGAGTTGGGTGATTTGGGGTGGATGGCTCGCCTCCGTGGAGGACGNCCAACGGTTCTGCAAATCCTCCCTCTGCCACGCGGCCAATTCCTCGGGCGNATGTGGATCATCTGCCTTTGGGCGGTCTCAGCGTGCACGTTGACCATGGCGGGCTTTGTTGGAACGAAGTCCAGCCGGCCCNCGNATGGCGTGATCTCCAGCTCGGGCTTCGCTGACGCCTTCTTGCTCACGGCGCTTCCCGTGCTCGGGCTGGTCGCTGTGGCGTCCATCGTTCAAGTCGCCGTGGCCCGGTCCAGAGGCGTCCGGGTTGGACCGATCGTTCCTGTACCGGACCCTTCGATCCTGCTCTGGGCGACCGGCGCTCTTCCCGCGGCATGGCTNGTGTGGCCCTTTGGCATCTTTGTGATTCCGACCTTGCCGCGCATGGACGCACGCCCGTGGCCGGACCGCGCGTCGCTTGGCTGGACGGCNCTGAGTGCCCCTGCCGTCCTCATCCTTGGCGGCTTGTGCCTGTGGATGGTAGGCTGGGTCATGACCCCCGCTGCGAGCAGCGTCTCGGCCCTCCCCATCAGCCATGATCCAGGCTGGTTCCTCGGCTTGCTCGACGGCTTGCTCCGCACGGATTTGGCCACGCGTGCAGCATGGGCAAGCCCCCTGGTTTGGGCCGGTGCCACCTTGACCTTCCTCGCATGGATCTCCCTGCTGCACGTGCCCACCTTCCCCGGCGGGCGGCTTCACGTTGCGCGGCTCGGCATGAGCGAGGTCCGGACGACGCAGACTCAGATGCTCCTCCTGTTCGCCTTCGCCCTCGGCGCTGTCCTCTTTTCGGTGTTCACGCGCTTCTCGGTGTGGTCCCTCGTGCTCCCGGTCATCCTGACGTTGACCCTGCTCATGGGTTCTGACCGCAGGTGGCCGATGGTGCTCGACGACACCAAGCCAGTTCCCGAGCAGCAGCACTTCGCCATGGGCTTGGTGTGGGTGCTTTTGCTCCTTGTCGCGCTTCCCTCTGAGACGCCACTCATCGCGCACAACGACTGGGACGCGGACATGACCCTCGACGCACCTGAGGTCGTCGAGGTGGTGGACGTCGAAGGCGTGTGGACGGCTTCCATCAACATGAGCGTCCTCAACCCTTCGCTGCTCGATCAGCACGTCAGGCTTGACCTCGCCATTGGACCCGGATGGTCATCCGTATGGGACGGGTGTACGGTGAATGAGGTGGAACGCTGCGAGGTTGAGGTCAAGGCCGGACGAAGCACGTCCATCAAGCTCAACGCTTCATGGGGCGGAGAGGGAGCGCCGACCAGCGATCTCCTCAGCGTTTCCGGCGGGAGCATCCTCTGGGAAGCTCCGCTCCAACCGTCCCTCCCAGTCTACCCCATCACCCCGCAATGGAACCTGACCTCGGATGAGGCCGGCCTGCTCGTTTGTGTTGATTTGATGGCGGCGGAGGGCGCCCACGCAAACCTTAGCCTCCCGGGGTACGTCCACAACGAGGCCACAGTGTGGTGGACCGAAAGCGGTACGCAAACGATGAACACCACCACTCCCTCCACACATTGCCTCCGTAGCGCGGACCCCATGCTGTTGAAGCACACACCTCCAGAACATCTCAGCATCGATGCCACCACCTTCGCGTTGACGCCCGCCGACGTGATCGCGCGTTTGGCCTTCGACGAGGACGGATGGAACGTGACTCATGGCAGCTGGGGGGCCGGTTTTGAAAACGGAGGCAGCCTGCATCTCGACCGTGACTCATGTGCTGACCTCTCCCCAGAAGCGACACCACCACGCGGCGAGCAAGGTTGGGTCTGGGATTTGGGGGTCCGAGGGTCCGGAGCGATGCCGACCGTCGGCGAAGATGAGACGCTGGTGTTGCGTGCTCCAGCAGAAGGCGATCTGCTTCACTGCCCACTGGGCGATGCATCCCCGGTGACCTATCGGCTCGAGCGCGGCCCCGATGTTCGCCTGACCTCTTCGGAGCTTGAGCGCCGCTGGATCGGTGTGGGTGGCGTTTACCATGACGGTGGCATGCTCGCCGGCCTTGCCCTCAGCGCCACTGGGTCGCTTGAAATTCAGGTTGAGGCTGACGCAGAACTGGCCCTCAACGTGGTGCTTGCGGGTGATGGTCCAGGCTGGGATGTGGTTGCCCCTTCGACCCTTGCAAACGGCACCACGGTCCTGAAGTTGACGCCACCGGCTTCTGGGACCTCGAGTTTTGAGTTCGATCATCTTGATGGGCGCGTGCTTCTCCGTTTGTCCTCCTTGGAGGCCTGAGGGTGCACATCGGCGTACTCGGCCTTGGAGCCACCGGCGGGCTGTTCGCCACCCTTCTCGCGCAACACAACGAGGTCCACGTCTTGGCCCGTGGTGCGCGTGGTGCTCATGCGCTGACCTCAGGTCTTCGCGTCACCGGTCATGCCGACCTCGAGGTTGCCCTGCCCGCTGAGCGGGTGCATCTCCTCGATGCTCCGGGCGCAACTCCACCCACGCTAACGATGGACGCCGTGTTGCTGTGCGTCAAGGCGCATCAGGTGGAGGAGGTGTCCGCCATGCTCCCGGGCCTTCTTGCGCCCGAGGGGGTGGTGGCCTACCTTGGAAACGGGCTCGGCGTCGTGGAGCGGCTTGCTCGTGCTGTGCCTGGTCACGTCGTTGCCGCCAGCTCAACGCACGGGGCCATGCGAGCCGATGGCAGCACCTCGACGTGGACCGGCCGGGGCGAGGTGGCTCTCGGCGCATGGCCAGGCGGTGCGCCCCCTGAGGCGGTTGAAACGCTGGCCTACAGCCTCGCCGCCTCGGGATTATCGGCGCGTATCGTGGACGATGCTCGCCGACAAATCTGGATCAAGGCCCTACTCAACATCGCCATCAATCCCCTGTGTGCCCTGGCCGGGGTCAGAAACGGTGAGATGCTTCAGACGCCCTTGTTCGATGCTGCCGTCGGGTTGTTGATGGAAGCTGAACAGGTGGGGCGTCGCCACGGCGTGGACCTGCCGAGCATGGACGAGCTGGTGACCACCTTGGTGGATGTGCTGGACGCGACCGCTGAGAACCGGTGTTCGATGCTCGAAGACGTTAGGGTCGGGCGGGCAACGGAGATCGACGCCTTGAACGGCCACATCGTGAATTTGGCCGAACAGCACGGACTGATGGCCACGCAAAACGCTCAGGTCACGGCGTTGATTCACGCGCTGCGCCGTTAAGGTCCGCGTTGTAGTGGAGGCCGCGGTTTTCACGTTGATTTGAGGCATCCGCCACCACCAGCATGGCGACCTGCACCATGTTGCGCAATTCAACCAAATCTTTGGTCGGACGGCATCGCCGCCACGTGTCGTCCACCTCGGCGGCCAGAAGATCGAGACGACGCTGCGCACGGGCAAGGCGGGCATTCCTCCGCATGATGCCCACTTCACGCCCCATGGTTTCACGCAGGCTGGTCAAATCGTGGGCAAGTGCACCATGTTCCTCGACGGGAAGCAAACCGTCTGCGCGCCACGCCGGCAATTCGGCTGACGTCGCGCGTGGTTCGGTGTCCAGCAGGTGCGTGGCCGTGCGTTGCGCGTAGACGACCGCCTCCAGCAAACTGTTCGACGCCAAGCGATTGGCCCCATGCATGCCCGTGCAGGCCACCTCGCCGATGGCATACAGGCCAGGCAAGGGGCGCTTGGCGTCGTCAAGCGCTTGTCCATGCGCGTCAACCGCGATGCCGCCGACGGTGTAATGCGCGGCTGGGCGTACCGGGATGGGGTCCACGCCAAGGCGAAGATCAAGGTCAGACAGCATGCGTTGGATGGTTGGGAAACGGTCGGTCAATCGCTCAGCATCAAGGTGTTCCGTGACCAGCCACACCGCGTCTCGACCGGACCGCTTGAGGTTTGCATCAATGGCCCGCGCCACGACGTCGCGCGTTCCCATCGAACCCTTCGGCGAAGCGCTGAGCGTGAAGGAGTACGGCGCCGGATCATCGGCACCCGAAGCGCGCCACGAGGCCAATCCCTCATCATCCAACAACACGGCGCCCTCCCCTCGGAGGGCTTCGGTGATCAGGAAGGTCCTGGATGGATGCTCGATGGACGTGGGGTGGAATTGCACGAAGGCCATGTCTTTGACGTGGGCGCCGAAGCGAGCGGCCATGGCCAGTCCATCGCCGGTTGATACCGGGGGATTCGTGGTCGGGGCCCAGAGTTGGCCCGCTCCACCAGTGGCCAACACAACGGCTGAAGCAGGCACGGTGTGCACTTCGACGTCATCTTCGTGCTGAACCCAAAGGCCATCGACGCCAGCTGCCGGATTGCCGTGGTCACGACGGATGAGGTCCACCACGATCGTGTCGCTGTGCACGGTGATGCCCGCGTGATGACTGATGGCGTCGATCAAGGAGCGCTCAATCTCACGGCCCGTCGCGTCCTTTGCGTGCAAGATGCGGCTGCTGCTGTGTCCTCCCTCGCGCACGCGATGCAGCGTTCCGTCTTCGTCACGCTGAAAATTCACGCCAAGTTCGAGGAGGTCACGGATTCGGTCACCTGCCTCGTTCACGACCGCTCGAACCACCGTTTCGTCACAGGTTCCTGCTCCAGCCGCAAGGGTGTCTTGCACGTGGGCCTCGATGGCTTCCTCCGCCGTTTTGTCGAGGATGGCTGCAATCCCGCCTTGAGCCCAATTGGTCGACGAGTCCTGCGTCTTTCGTTTGGTGAAGATCTGGACCGTTCGACCGCCTTCTGCCAGCCGTAGGGCACAAAACAGGCCAGCGATGCCGCTGCCGACCACAGCCACCGGCGGTGCTTCGGGCACGGGTTCACCTCAGGGCCTTCCCCTTTGACCGCATCGGCGAGGCCGACAGGGCTATTGATGCGGCCCCTGACATCCCGGCATGGGCAAGTGGCGTCGCCGGATTGGCACACTGCTTGGTCTCGGCGTCGCGGCCGGTGCGTGGGTGAACGTCGAGCGGGGCAGCATTGCACCCATGCTCGTCAGCGGTGCGCCAACCGCGAAACTCGACATCATTCGGATGTCTGACCCCGGATGCAGCGTCAGCAACATTGCCCTTCATCTCGAAACCTTCGGCCAAAGCCACTGTTTCGGGGAACTCGGCACGTGGACGGGAGCCGATCTCATGCTCATCGCGGAAGGGGGCATCTTGTTGCTGGCCGGCGTGGCCCGCATGCCGCGTTCCCCAACCATGGCCAAGCGCATCCGTCGGTTGATGTTCATCGCTGGTGCCATGCTCTTCTCTCTCGCGGTGCTCGATCGCTTGGCCCTCCTCCCCGGGGCGGCATCCTCGGAAGGTTTGGTCGAGGTGGTGCCCTTCATCAACCAGGCTTGGTTCCTCCAAATCTTGGTTGCTTTCATCGGCATGATGTTGATGCGTGGCCCGAAATATAGAGAATCTGAGTTCGCCGAAGTTCAGCAATCCCGTCGGGCCAAGGTGAACGAAAACCGGAACGCGTTCATCCAAACGCACAGGAGCAGCTCCAGTCAGGGTCACTCTCGCCTCGCTCGAGGCCCGACGCGACCCATGCGGACCCGTTCGAGCCCACTGGTTCGGGCGACCTGCCCGTACTGCAAAGGGTCAGGGTGTGAGCGTTGCGATGCGCTCGGGACCTTGTGACGGCGAAACGCACGCCATTCCTGAACGATGGCCTCGACGTACATCATTCGAGGAGTGTTTAAGTTCCCTCGTTCGCGATGACGCGCCTGAGGTCCAGCTTGGACCGGAGGGATGGGATGTACCTCAAGGAACTCGTGATGGTCGATTTCAAGTCGTTCAAGGGTGAAGTTCGCATCCCCTTTGGGCGCGGCTTCACAGCGATCACAGGGCCAAACGGCTCGGGGAAATCCAACAGCGGTGACGCGATTCAGTTCGTGCTCGGCCCCAAATCAGCCAAAACTTTGCGTGCTCAGAATTCGAAAGATTTGATCTTCAACGGGGGGAAGAACAGCCGCCCTGCCAAAGGGTGCGCCGTGACCCTTGTGTTCGCAAATCCTGCCATGGAGGGGGGCCTTCGTCGCTTGCCGCTCGACATGGATGAAATCACCATGGCCAAGCGCGTCCGACTGACACCGGCCGGGAACGTCGTGACGGAATACCAACTGAACGGCGAGGAATCTTCGCTCAAGGCCTTCCACCGCCTCCTCGGGGCGGCCAACGCCCGTCCTGACGGGTACAACATTGTGCTGCAGGGTGACGTCACCAGCCTCTCAAAGATGAGTTCTGGCGAGCGACGCAAGGTTCTCGATGACGTGGCTGGCGTTACGTCCTACGACGAGGAAATCCGCAAAGCGGACCGTCAACGCAAGCAGGTCGAGGAATACCTCGAGCGCATCGCGATGATCGAGCAAGAGCAACAACGTCACCTGGCTGAACTTGTCGAGGAAAAGAAAGACGCCGAAAAGGCGCTCAAGATCCGCGAAGATTTGCTCAACGCGCGCGCTCGTCTCTGGCGCGCTCGGCTCGCCGGCCAGCAGGGCGCCATCGAGCATCAGCGACGTGAAATTGGGCGGAACATCGAGGAAGCCAGCGCGCTCGAAGCGGACGTCGCTGAAGCCGCGAAGCACCTGATACAACTCGACGATGCCATCGCCGAGCTCGTCAAGCAGATTCAAGACAAACTCGGCGGAGGTGGCGAAGCCCTCCAGCAAGAAATTCAGCGGCTCAACGTGGCCATTGAGACCGCTGCAGATCGTCTGTCGGACATGGCCTCTCGCGACCAGACCGATGGCGAGACCCGCACGCGCCTGGAGGCGGATTTGGACGAAGCCTCTGCTGCTTCAGACCACGCGGCTGCGGACATCAAGCAGGCCGAAGAAGCCCTCAAAGCGGCCAAAGACGCCCTGGCTGCGGCCGCGAAGGAAGAAGCCACCGTCCGCGAAGCCCTCGAAGGTTCGACCAGCGACGTGGCCGAACTCGCTCGGACCGTGCAGGCGTGTGAGGAGGAGATCGAGCACGCGCGAGCGGCCTTGGCCAACGCACAATCCGATGTCGACCGCTCAGCCACTGCCGGTGAGTTGCTTTTGGAGGAGCGCCAGAAAGCCGAGGAAGCCTTGGCAGGTGCCAAGATGCAGGTCGCTGAAAGCGAACTCCAAGGGCAGGAAATCAAAGCCATGGCCGAAGGGTCCGACCGAGAAAGCCTCGCTCGTGACCTGACCGCTGCCCAGCGAAAGGAATCCACCTTGGTGGAGGAAGCCAACGCGGTAGAAACGCGCTTGAGGGACGTGGAACGCCAATTGGCGCGGGCCCGCGCGGCCATGGAGTCGAATTCTGGCTCATCGGGCTTGACCGGAGGCGCTGCAGCCGTACTTGGTGCCCGTGACTCTGGAGAATTAGAGGGCATTTTCGGGACCATCGCCGAACTGTGTGCGCCGAAGGATGAAGCCCACTCGACGGCTTTGTCCACCGCCATCGGCGGTGGCATGATGTCTGTGGTCGTTGAAACCGATGAGGTCGCGGCCAAGGCCATCCGCTGGCTGAAGAACAACAACGCGGGAAGGGCAACCTTCCTGCCCCTAAACAAAATCAACGCTGGGCGGCCCGCTGGGCGCGCCGTCATGGTTGCACGGCAGCCCGGCGTCATTGGGTTCGCTCACGATTTGTTGGAGCACGATCCTCGCATCGATGCAGCCGTTCGCTTTGTGCTTCGCAACACACTTGTCGTTGACACCATGGCCACCGCCCGTGCCAACATGGGCGGTGTTCGGCTGATCCCCCTCGACGGCAGCGTGGCCGAAGCCGGTGGTGCGATGACTGGAGGATCGCCCCGACGTTCACGGATTTCCTTCGGCGGGAAAATCCAAGGTGCGAGCGAAGTTGAGCGCCTGTCGAAAGAGGTGGAGCGCCTTCGCATGATGTCCGAAGGTGTGTCGGCCAAGGTCCGTGAAGCCCGCGAGGCCCAGGCCGAAGTCCGCCGTCGTTTGGGTGACCTCGCCAACAACGACGCTGCCGCTAAACTGGCTTCATGGCGAAGCGCGCACGCTGCCGCGAAGTCTGTCCTTGCGAAGGAAGAAGGCAACCTCGCTGGCTTGGTCAAGCGCCTCGACGCCTTCGAGCAGGAAGGGCGTCGACACCTCGCGCTTCGTGCTCAAGCACAACAACGGCTCACTGAGGCGGTTGAAGCGAAGGATGAGGCGAGCCAGCACTTGCAGGACGCCAGTCCGACCCACCTCAAAGAACGGCTGCATGCTGCGGAATTGGCCAAGACCACCGCAGAGGCCGATCTTCAGAGCAACGAAGCCACCATCCGGTCAGGGAAGGAGCGCCATACGCTGCTCTTTGGAAACGTGGAAGACCTGACCGGACGCCTGGACGCGTTGGCTTCTGATGCGGCGACCCGAGCGACCGAGCGGGCGACCCTCGAACGCGCGATGGCAGAGAACCGCGAGGTGCTGACCGCCAAGGAAGAGGAGCGCCGCTCCCATCTCGAAGAACACCAAGGCTTGGAGGATGAGCGCATTCGTCTCGTCGACGAGCGCAGCGCGCTTCGCGCAGCCTCGGAGCAGAAGGCGTCCGATGCCCGCTCCCGTCGTCAGCATGCGGAGGAATTGCGCCGCCTGCTCTCCACCAGCGAAACCCACCTTGTGGAAATCCGCGCTTCCATGGTCGAAGAAGGCGTGCCCGAGACCGTCGAAGACGAAGCGCCCTTGCCGACGGTGGCCGATGGCGAGCGCACCGTTCGTCGTCTCGAACGCAGGATTGAGGACATCGGGTCGGTCAATTGGCGCGCCATCGAACAGCACGCCGCGTGTGAGGAGCGTCTGGCCTCCCTGAGCGCCGACCACGGCGTGCTGAAAGGCCGGCGTCAGGACCTGTTGGATCTGGCGGAACAACTGGATCAACAGCGCACTGTTCGCCTGACGCAGGTGCTTTCGAAGGTGAACGAGAACTTCAAGCGGGTCTACAAGACGCTCTCCAAAGGCGGTGAAGGGGAACTCTTCCTCGAAAACCCAGAGCAGCCGTTTTCTGGAGGTCTAGACATGTGGGCTCGGCCCCGTGGTAAGTCCAGCCGCTGTCGCTTGCAAGGCCTTTCGGGAGGCGAACAATCCATGGCGGCGCTGGCGCTGATCTTTGCCATCCAGGATTACGATCCAAGTCCCTTCTACTACTTCGACGAAGTCGATCAAAACCTCGACTCGGACAACGCACGCCTCATCGCTGAAATGTGCAGGGCGCGCTCCGAGCGGGCGCAATTCATCATGGTCACCTTGCGCAAGGTCAGCCTCAGTTTGGCGGACCATCACATCGGTGTGACGCACGGTGGCGACGGATGCAGCCGTCGCATCATGGACTTCAACCGGCAACGGGCGTTGGAGCTCGGCGAGGCTGCTGAGGAAGCAGCCGCAGCGGACGCGGCGAAAAACGCCGACCGGGCGGGAGAGGCCGTGGCGTTCCAGAACGCCATGCCAGAGGTGCCCGAATCCCTCGGGACGCCGAAGAGCCTCGAAGGGCTGATGGCCCGCGCTGACGAGATGGCTGAGGAGGAATCAGAAACCCGTGAACACCTGGAGGCTGTCCGTGAAGCAGCGGATTCAGCATCTGCCGAAGCCGAGCAGGACGAGACGGTGCTGGTCGAGGTCCCCGATGAGGAGTGAGGTGGTTCCGTGCAGCAGATGGCCCTCGACGGTTGGTTCCTGAGGCAGGACATCGTTGAGCGGTTGCTCTCAAGCGGCAGCGAGAACGACGAAGCCCTTGCTTTCGGCGACCGCATCATGCGCATCGCTGCACACGATGGGGCCGAGCATCAGGCGTTGAGCGACCCCATCGACCGTTCCATCGCCCTCGTGTTGTCCTTGGTTCGTGAAGAGGGTCTGAACGCCTGGGACATCGACTTGGAGGCCTTCCTCGAAATTTTCACAGAACGCGTGCGCACCGAGGCAGATCGCGTTGACCTCCCTGCCTGCGGTCGGCTCATTCGCTTGGCATGGGAAGTGCTTCATGAGCAAACATTGGGTGTCTACGACCGTGCTACAGCCATTGACATGGACGACGATGACATGGACTTCGGTCACGATTTCGGATGGGAGTTGGAGGTAGACGACGAGGCCTTTGCCTTCACCACCACGGTGCTCCAAGGCGAGGCCGATGCGACCCTGCCCACCCTGTTTGACGGACGCTTGCGCCGTCCGGAGGGCCGCCCAACCACCCTCGGTGAACTTCTTGCTGCGTTCAAGGACGCGGCCGATGACGCGGAAGCCCTGCAGGAGCGCGAACGCGTGCGACAGGCGGCTGCTGCTGAACTTCAAGCCCATTTGGAAGACGTCGGAGGTCGCATGCACGATGAGGACCTTGAGGGCGACATCGAGCGGTGCTGGGGCGCCCTACGGGCGGTCTGCCTGGCCAACGGCTCCTCCAAGGTTCCGCTCATGGACGTCGTTCGGCAATTGGAGGAGATGGATCCTGATGCCGCGGCCAGCCTTGGTGGACGAACCGAAGCCAACGTGGCGGCCTTCATCGCCGGCCTCTTCCTCGTTCATCGCCGCGTGGCCGACGTGGTGCAGGACGTGGTCCCCTCGGGTCCCATCCACGTGGTGGACCTTTGGCCCCAGATCGACACCTACGCCGCCGTCAGGTCCCATCTTGAGCGGCTCGAGGCGGAAGAGAGCGGCCAAGCCCCCAAGGGCTTGATCCAACGCGCCGGTGAAGCGGCGGCGATGGAGGAAGCGTCGGCTGCGGTGTTGGCAGAGAAGGAAGACGACACGGATTCGTGGCTGGTGGAATGAGGTGAGCCGATGACAGAGACGCCGCTGGAACTCCTTCTCGAGGCCCAGTTGTTCGCTGCAGGACGTTCGCTGTCCGTAAAGGAACTCTCGGAGACCTTGGGGTACGAGGCTGACGAGGTCAGCGCAGCGTTGGACCACCTTCAAGGGGCCCTCAAGCGCCGTCGCGGCGCCCTTCATCTCGCTGAGGTCGGCGGTCGTTGGGCCATGGAGGTCAAGCCGAAGGTGGCTGCTCATCTCCCGCGTGAAACCAAGACAGACCTTCCGCCTCGCTTGTTGAAGGCCGCTTCGCTGATCGCCTACCATCAGCCTATGCCGCAGTCACGCTTGGTCGATATGCTCGGCCAGCGCGCCTACGATCACGTGCGTGAGCTGGCACAAGCCGGCATGATTCAGCGCCGTCGAGACGGGAACACGCGGCGCCTTTCGACCACCCGCCGATTCTCGGAGGTCTTCGGCTGTCCGCACACCGACCGCGCCAAGGTTCGTGCGTGGTTCCGCGAACAGGTCGCAGAATCGGGCATCCTCGACGATGTGTTGGGCAGCGTGGTCGTCGAGGAAGAGCACGTGGATGGCACCGTGCAGGCCGTACTTCCTGTAGGTGAAGAAGAGTGATCAGGCGCCTTGCCTGAGCATCGCAAGGATTTCTTCCGCCGTGGTTTGCGTCCTTGGGCCCTCCCAAGAAGCCAATCGAGCGGCCACTTCGTCGATTTCAGCACCTTCTGCGCCCGCGCTGACCGCCATGTTCCGGGCATGAAGGCGCATGTGGCCGGCTTGGATGCCGCTGGTGGACAACGCACGCAATGCTCCCAGGTTTTGGGCCAGGCCAGAAGCAGCCATGATGGCCGCAAGGCGATCTGCGGCATCGATGCCGAGGATTTCGAGGCATGCACGAGCGGTTGGGTGCACCCTGCTCGCTCCTCCGACGGTGCCCACCGCCATTGGGGTCTCGAGGCGACCCACGAGGTATCCTTCGTTGTCGACTTCCCACGCGGTCATGGACGCATAACGGCCCGTTCGGACGGCCGCCCAAGCGTGGCAACCGGCCTCGATGGCCCGCCAATCCTGGCCGCAGGCGATGGCCACAGCGCTGATGGCGTTCATGACGCCCTTGTTGTGCGTGGCTGCCCTGTACGGGTCTGAGGCGGCGAAGTGGTAGGCTTCGATGATGCCAGCGATGACCTCTGCGCCTTGTGCAGCGTCACCGTCGTCCGACATGGCCTCGGGGCTGAAACGGGCTTCAATGCGCGCCATGCGCTCCGTGGCCAAGTTGGACAGGATACGGAGAAGGACGCGACCACCGGTGAGCGACTCGATGCGTGGCGCAATCAATTCGGCCATGGTGTTGACCGCGTTCGCGCCCATCGCATCACGAACGTCAACATGGAGGTGCACCACGAACATCGTGCCCAGTTCTGTTGGAATACGATGGCAGGTCAGGCGCTTCAGACCACCTCCGAGCTTGATCATGGTGGACGGCCGATCGTTGCACATGCGCACCAATTCCTCCTCGGCCCCCATCACGGCGGCCTCTGCGGCGTCCAAATCCACCACGTCGAGCACCTGGACTTGTGCGATCATGATGGGCGGGTCATTGCTGCTCACGAAACCACCAGTTGACCTGCATCTCCGTGCCATGTTGGAGGCTGCTGCCACCACGCTGGACTCTTCCAAGACGAAAGGAATGAGGTACTCCTCGCCATCGACGATGAAATTCGTGGCCAAGCCCACGGGCAGGACAAAGCGCCCCACCACGTTCTCGATCATGTGGTCGGCGGCCTCTTCCGAGAGGGCATCCGCCGAGGCCAAGGCTTCCACGGCCTCTTCGCTGAGGTCGGTGGCTTCCTTGAGGGCTTGACGCCGTTCTTCGACCGTGAGACGGTAGAACCCCGAGAGGCGGCTGCTCCGTGCGGGCATGGTGGTTGGCAGGGCCTGCAGAGCATGAAACCACCGGGGCGATTAACGCTTGACTAACGCGTTAGCCGACCGTTAAAACACCGTTAGCACATGTTAGTTTGCGCCGCAACTTCCCTTTCGGCCACGGGATTAACGTTGCCTAACGGTTGCTGGTAGCCCCACCCTTCGGTGAAGCATCATATACCCGCTTTTGGTTGGCGCCGAGCATGATGCCTTCCGAGGGATTTCCGGCCGTGGACAGGAATCCCTTCGGGCGGAAACCTCTGGAGGCGAACGACTTCGATCTTCTTGTCGGCCGGGACGATGTTCTGGATGAACTTCGATGGTACCTCACCAAAGGGACCGATGCCAGGATGTTGTTGCTGACCGGCCCATCCGGTTCTGGACGAACTTCGCTGATGCGCGTGCTCAAGGGGAACGTGAAACGCGCCGTTCACGTGGTGGAGGTGGACGCTCAACACCCTGCTGCGGATTTGATGAAACAACTGCACGATGGCATGATCGGTGGAGAACCGCCCTCTGGTCCAAATCAGGCGACGGACATGCTCATCCAAACGCTGCGCAGGGAGAAGGGGCAGGCCCTGATTGTGCTTGATTTCCCGCCGCACGACGGCGAACACCTCTCGACCATCCTCTCGAAGTCGATGCCGTACCTTGAGCGCCTTGACGCCATGATTGTGGTGATCGCCACCCCAGAACACGCCGCACGTCTCGGTCCTTCGTTGATGGCGCGCTTCCAGGATGAATTCATTCTCGAGCCCTTCGGCGACGAGGACATCGCGACGATGATTGACGTGCGCGTGCGCCGGGAAAACCAACTTGGTTGGCGCCCGCATCCCTCGTGGATCAAGGAACACCTTGGCGCCCTTCCTCGCTACCCGAGGGAGTTGCTCGGGGAGATGAGCAAGCAGTACATGGCGCATCAACGAAGCAGCCAGCGATCATCCGTACCGTCCGCGCGGGCGATGCCTCACGAACCCGCCATGGACGGTTGGCAGGACGGTCCGGGAGCCACGGGTTTGGAATTGGACATGGACGACCTTGAGGGGGCCCGCGAGCAAGACGCTCCGCCGCCGGTGCGTCCGCAACTGGACGATCGCGTTGAACCCGATTCAAGATGGATGGAGGATTTCGCACCCATTGAAGCACGTGCTGAGTCGCCTGAAATCCTCGAGCCCTCAAACGTGCCAACGCCGGTCCCAGAGGCTCCACCACCGCGGGTTCCCCTCGTTTCTCGCGTCGACCCAAGCTCGCCGTTTGGTCGTATCGCGCGCCGTTCCATTGATGCAAGCAACGCCCAAGCAAGCGAGCCCATGGAGTCCGCGGCCTTCGAGGAGCCGGAATCCGCAGCGGAGGAGACGGTCGAGGAAGCCTGGGAGTTCACGGACAACACTGTCGCACCCGTACCACGCCAGGAACAGCCTCCTGCTCCATCTCCGGTTCGTTATGACCCGCTGCACGCGACGCCTTCTGCACGCCCGGCCTTTGGTCAGGACGTGCTTCAGGTGCTTGAGCGCGCATTGGCTGAGATGTCTCCGACCGAAGCTCCATCGGTGGAGGGCTTGGCTGCGGCCCTCACGCGCCTCGGTATGCCGCANGCNGGTGCCNTGCACCATCGNCCCCTCCGNGTGCAGGCGCTGAAGGANTTGAATGCCGGGCAAGCGGTGGTGGTTGAAGCGGCCAGTCAGCGCGAAGTCTCGCCTTCCGATGCACGCATGCTCGCCAAGTTGGGGGTGAAGCGTGCCCGTCTCTCCCAAGTGTGCAATGGCTTGCACAAAGACGGGATCCTCGACGTTGCACAGCGAGGGCGCTCGAGGGTGTTCACGCTGTCTGCAGGCGCGCGCGCTCAACTTCGCGCTTGGAACCTTCTCGGAGGTGAGGCCTGATGGCATGGACGCCCGCATGGTCAAGCAAAATCACCGCCCCGGTGGCGTCCTTGGTCGCTGGCCCTGGTTGGTGCTTGTTCGGGCATGAGCGCCGGATGACCTTGATGGCCGACGACGGCGGTCACCGCTGGACGCATGACCTTCTGTTCACGCCACATCGCGTGGTCGTGGCCGGTCCCCATGTCGGGGTCCTTGCCGCGCACGGGTTCACCGTGCACCGCTTCGACGACGGCACACCGGTCAACGAAGGCCGAGCCGTCAGCCGCGGTTTTTCCTCCTTGATCGCGCGTCCAGGAGGCGGATGGCTCGCATCAGGGCGCGAAGGCGACCTTCACCTGTTCACCAAGGAAGGACGNGGACGCTCACGCGTCACCCGTGCACCCGTTCGCGGTTTGGTCGGATGGCTCGACCGCGACCAAGCGGTGGTTCACGACCATGACGGCATGCTCCGGCTCGTCCATGTTGGAAGCGGAGAAGACCTTGCGGTCTACGGCGAGGAGGCCTGGACGTGGGTCTCATCGCTGGACCGCGACGGCATGCTGCTGCGTGGAGCTGACGGCATGCTGCATCGAGGTGTGCCAGGAGCCGCAGGATGGGACCGAATCGAGCGCATGGACAGCGATGTGCTCGAACCCATCGCCGCGGTTCGAAGTGCAGAGGGGTGGGTGCTCCTCGAACTNGACGGGCGCATCCTGTCCACATCCGAGGNTCAATTTGTGCACGAGGGCGCTGCGCTTGGCGACCCTGTCCTTCTTTTGGGCGGTGACGGGTCGGAGACGCTCACTGGCGTCACTCGAGAGGGTTTGATTCGGTGTTGGTACGGCGGGGAACGGGAGCGCATCGAACGTGAGGCACGTCGCGCTCTGGTGGCCGACGGTCAACGTGCAGCAGATTGGGCTCAGCGCCGCCGCCGATTCGAGGCTGCGGTGGAGGCTGAAGAGCGTGCAGACTGGGCGACAGCAGCCCTGCATTACGAGGCGCTCGGACGCGAGGAGGACGTCCAACGCGTGCGGCGACGGGGTGGTGAGGACGATGACTGAGGGCGATCACCCCACCGANGTGACGCCAGAGCGCGTCCAGCGGTATCTGGACCTGACCGCTCGAGCCCGTGCAAAAGCCACCCCGCTCCCTGACGAGGGGACGGCGGCTTGGGACNATCTCCAGCGCTTGCTTCGGATGGCCGACGACTACGCTTCGGACGCGAAGCATTTCCTCAAGACAGGAGACCTCGTTCGTGCTTTTGGCGCCATCAACTACGCNCACGCGTGGATCGATGCAGGCGTTCGCCTGCGCCTGCTGGACGGACATGACGACGATGTCTTGTTCACGCTTCCCTAAGGGTCGATTCGGCGGAGCCGGTGTCCGTCCACCACCTCGATGATCGGGCAGCCGGCCTGAATCAACCGACCTTTGAGGGCGCGGTCGACGGTCAACGTGGCCGCTTGTCGTTCTGTGGCGAGGGCGACGATGTGGTCGTCTGGATGTGGATGATCGCGGTCATCGTTGATGAGCGCTGCGCGTTCATCGAGCAGGGAAAGCAGCAACCCACGCCTCTGACGATCAAGGGCGTCGAGCTCCTCCCTCACGCCAATGGGCACCAACCATGTGGGTCGTCCAACCAGAGGCAGCAAGGCATGGTCAAGGTTGACNTTGGCATCGACCGCTGCGGCCCAACCGCAGGCGTCGATGATGAGATCCACGTTTCCGCCTCAGACGATCGTTGCATGGCCAATGAGGCGCCAGCGGGAACCGGTTCTCCGAGAGATGGACACGCGTTGACCGACGTCCGCACAGATGGGAAGGCGCAGTTCGAGGGTGGCCTGGTTCTTTTCGACGTTCTTCACGACGCCGACCGAGGTGGCCGTTGCGACGTTGACCATCAGCATCTCGTTGTTGCGGAGGCGGTGGATGGGTTCCGGCGCTTCACCGTCTCCTGCGACCATGGTGGCCATGAGGTCCACGTCAACACGGATGGTTTCCCGGATTNCGGGCAACTCGCCACGTCGAGCGATGACCTGACCGCTGAGGTTGTCGGCGGTGGTGGTCGCGGGGTCGAGTTTCGTGGCGATCCCAACGAGCCCACCGGCGTGGGCGGTCTCAAGGTTGAGGCCNCCGCCCTGAATGCTGCTGATGGTGGCTTGGATGGGTTCCCACACGGCTTTGTTGCCTTCTCCGACGCGGCGTCCCGGAGCGATTTCGACCTCGTCGCCGACCGAGAAGGTCCCTTCCACGATGCTGCCGCCGATGACGCCTCCGCGCATTTTGCCGGGTCGGGTGCCGGGGCGGTTGATGTCGAAGGAGCGGGCGACGTGCATGACGCTACGGACGTCNTCCGACCGGTCGGGCGTGGGGATGAAGGCCTCGATGGCNGAGATGAGCACGTCGAGGTTCACGTCGTGGTGCGCGGAGACCGGGATGATGGGTGCGTTTTCTGCGATGGTGCCTTTGAGGAAGGTCTTGATTTCATCGTGGGATTCCAGNGCGCGTTCGCGCGTGACGAGGTCAATCTTGTTCTGCACGACCACGATGTTCTCGATGCCCGCAATTTCGAGCGCCATGAGGTGCTCACGCGTCTGGGGCTGGGGGCATGGTTCGTTGGCGGCCACCATCAGGAGGGCGCCGTCCATTAGGGACGCACCGGTGATCATGATGGCCATCAACGTCTCGTGGCCTGGGGCGTCAACGAAGGAAACCACCCGCTCAAGGTCCTCTTCGGCGTCCTTGCTCCCTTCCGGGTGGCGGCCAAGCGGGTAGTGTGCTCCATCGTCGGTCTTGTAGAAGGCCGTGTCCGCGTAACCCAATTTGATNGAGATACCTCGCTTGCGCTCTTCGGAGTGGGTGTCGGTCCACACTCCTGACAGCGCCTGAGTGAGCGTTGTCTTCCCGTGGTCGACGTGACCGACGAGTCCGATGTTGACCTCAGGNTGGCGTGGGAGTCGACGTGCCATCGCTCCCCCTCCTTCCTGTTGTGCTCGACGTCCCTCTCGGGGTTCACTCCGCGGCCGGTTCCTCGTCGGCACCGAAGATGGCGTCNAGCGGCTTGTTGCCGGCTTCGACGACCTTGAGGTTGATTTGGCGGGTGTCCTGGGTCACGGTGTTGCCGCGGAAGTTGCGGCGGCGACGCAGGCCGTCTGGGACGTAGCGGAAGGTGCGCTTCTCGCCCTTCTTGGTCTTCTGGACGAGCTTGTGGCCCTTGTACCCGGTCGAGGCGGTGACCAAGACCGATTGGCGCGAGCCACCGTCGAGGTCGCGGCGCATGGGGGTGCCGGTCTTGTCGGAGCCGCCGGTGATNTCCAGCTTGTAGCCGTTCAGGGCGGTTTCACCNTCGCCCACGAAGATGCCGTCGACGACATCACCGATGCGCTTTCCGAGGAATTGTGCGTGGTTGTTGCCGGAAATCGTCACGTTGTACGAGCGGCCGTTGTTGGCCGGGTTCGTGTCGTTGACGACGGCAATGAATTCTCCATCAGCCATGAGCCTCACCAAGGTGCAGTCCGCCGACATGCGGCCTCTATTTATGCTCACCGGAGCCAAAACGGGCCTCAGCGACGCCGTCTTGGCACCGCATCTTCGATCCTTGGGATGAGGTCCGCCGGCAACACCGTTGGCATGGTCACGTGCGTGGTCCGCCCTCGGCCAGAGCCGACAGGCGCCACACGGGTCGCGATCAGGCCCCGTGCTTCGAGCTCCTTGACGATCTTCCAGATCGTCGTGTGGCTGCGTGCTTCAGCATCATGNTCCTCGCACACGACNGCGTAGAGTTGGTCGATGTCTCCGCTGGTGATGTGGTCTGCGCGCCTGAGGCGTCGTGCAACGGCCAAGAGCACCAACAGCTGATGCAGGTTCAACTCATCGACCAAGCCGTCGGCATGGGTGCTCGGGAGTTCGGTTGCTGCGCGTTGGATGTCGTCGGCACGCAGTTCCCGCCGGCCGTCGGCCTCTGCGTTGCGCACGGCGGTGTCGAGCAATTCGATGGCCGCACGTGCATCGCCGTTGGCGGCGGCCGCTTCGGCGATCAGGGCGATGTGGGTGTCCTGCCATGAGCCTGGGCGCAGAGCCAGCGTGGCCCGTTGTTCTGCGATGGCCGTCAGTTCCTCACGGTTGTAGGCAGGAATGCGCAGATGGTTGGATGCCCCCAGCCGTGAAATCACCGCACCTTCCAGCACGTCGAGGATCTGTTCTTGGCTGATCAGGACCAGTGACAGCGTGCCTTCCGAGGCGGCATCCTCGTCGATGCGCAGGAGATGGTAGAGGATGTCGTTGCCCGCTCGACGCAGCAGGTGGTCCACTTCGTCGAGCACCACGATGAGGTGACCGCGTCGGGCGGAGACCAGGCGGCGGATGCTCGCCAGCAGTTCGCCGCTGGACAGCCCGCGGTCGGGATGGCGCTCGTCCATTTGGGCGACGATCTTGTGCATCACCTGCATGGTCGTGTTTTCGTTCCGGCAGTTGATGTGGGCCACCGCGATGTCCCGTGTCCCGATGAGATGCTTGGCCACGTCGTCGCAAAAGCGCCGGACAAGGCTCGTTTTTCCGCTCCCGACCGGCCCAGTGATGACCGCGCGTCCCGAGCCGCTGGCGTGTCCAATGCTCGAGAAGCGACCCGCTAAAGCGCGCTGGAGCTCGTCGCGGGCCACGAGCTCCGCAGGGAGGTAATCGAACCCGAGTGGTGTCGGGTCGAGCAGGATGAGGCCCGCTCCGATGGCATCGAGGTAATCCACCATAACGTAACAACAACGACGACAGCCGTTCTTGAACATGCTCCCCCGCATCAGGGGATTTCGTCGAAGCGGTATCCTTCACCCCAGTCCTTCTCACCGAGGGTCACTTCCAGCTCAAAGGGCGTGATGAGGGGCTTGGCGTACTTCACGGCATCATCGATGGCGATGCGCGGGCAGGCCGTGTTCACGAAGGCGTCCACGGGGTAGAAGTCGATGAGTTCTGGGCCGACGTGTTCGAGGGCGAGCAGGTAGCCCTTCTTGCCGTGCCGCTCAAGCATGCGCTTCATGCGCAAGGCAAGGGTGCGACGCATTTGGCCGGGCTTCTCGCCGATGAGGATGCCGTAGCGTTCGGCGTCTTGGCAGGCCATGATCAGTCCGAAGCGCTGCCGAAGGATGCGCTCGATGCGCTGGAGGGACATTTCAGTGGCCTCGCCGGTGTAGGGGTCGAGCATCGCGAGGGGCTTGCCGGTGTGCAGGACCAAACCGATGGGGTGGAAGTCGCCGCTGCCGAGGAAGAGGTAGTGGCCGATGTTGTCGTCATCGCCCGAGTAGTTGCAGCCCAGCACCTGGCCGGGGAAGGTCAGTCGAGCACCACCAAGCGGCACGGTGACGTCGAACCCCGCCTCCTCGAGTCGCTCGCAGAACGCAGGGAGGAGATGGAGGTGCTGGATGGAGCCGACCAGGCCAAGCTTCACGTCGGTCAACGCCGCGGTTCGGCCGACGGCATCGAGGAAGCGCTCTTGCGCTTCTTCTTCGGTCAGCGGAGCATCGCTGGCCCCCTCGAGGCGCTTCCTCGCACCCTCTCGGTGGGCGTGGAGGATGGGGAGGACGGGCTGAAGTTCAGGATCGCCCTCGTAGGTCACGTCGATGAATTGNGTGGGCATGCCNGAATCGATGTTCATCTGAGAATGGCCCATGTGTGCCACCAGNTCCACGCCCATCATNCGCATCTTGTCGTGCACCAAATCGCAGGCGCCGTANCACGGATCGGCGGCCAGCACCACTTTCGCGCTGGTGTCGGTTTCGATGGCGTCCATCATTTCCAGCGCTTGCATCTTGAGCCCTTCGGGCACCTGCAAGGCGATGAGACGGTGATCGCCGTCTTTGATGCGCGTCATCAACTCCTCGAGTTGGAAATCATGACGGTCGAGGTCCATGGCGCTCCCGGCCGGCCGTCAGGCCGCCCGGCTTTCAAGCCATGCTCGTCGCAGGGCGCGTGACGACCCGCCCGTCCACCACATCCACCGCGATGAGGGCAGACAGNTTGAGGGATGGNTCATCACGGTGCAAATCGGCCATTCCGGGNCCTTTCTCGACAACGATGACCACCTGTGCGACCTCCGCGCCGCACCGCCGGATGCCGTCGATGACGGCGCGTAGGGTTCCGCCCGTGGAGAGGACGTCGTCCACGATGAGCACGCGCTCGCCGGGGCGGACGTCGTTGAGGTACATCGCGCCCTTCGAGTAGCCCGTGCTTTGGTCCACCACGACCTCACCTTCCAATCCATAGGCCCGTTTTCGGGCGACGACAAGCGGCCGGTCATGCTGGACGGACAAGGGGGCGGTCAGCGGCAAGCCCATGGCCTCAATGCCGAGGATNAGGTCAACGTCGTCCCAGGCGACGCGTTCGCCAATGAGGTGGACNATGGCGGAAAGNACCTCGCCTTCGAGCCTTGGCACACCGTCGGTCACGGGGTGGACGAAGTACGGGTAGCCGTCCTTCCACACGATCGGCGCCGATTCAAGCGAGGCGCTCAACCGCTGCATCGCTTGGTCCATNGGCGCGGCTGGCCCGGCTGGGACTTAGCCTTGGCTCAGGCTTCGTGCAGGAATTCGATGTATTCGTCGGCTTCGAGCAGCGCGTCGTCCGCGTCAGCATGAGGTTCGATGATGAGGACCCAACCGTTGTCGTATGGGGAGTCGTTGATCGTCTCCGGCGTGCTTTCGAGCTCTCCGTTGACCTCGGTGACCTTCAGCGAAAACGGGCACATGAAGCGAAGGGCTTCGTACTCGGTGCGCAGCGAGAACAGCACGTCGCCTTCACCGATCTCCTGACCCTGGTCGGGCAGGTTGACGCGCAGCACCGCTCCGGCGTCGGCGAGCAGGTACTCGCTGATGCCAATCATCACGCGCTCGTCTTTGACGTCTTGGAACCAAAGATGGGCGTTCGAGTAGCGGCGGTTGTGTGCGATGGTGAACTCGATGTCCTCCTCGTCCATGTCGCGGCGTGAAACACGCGGTATTTCAATGCCACCAAAGNGGCCTCAAGGTGCATGCACATGCTTGAAGAGCCGTGGTCCTGTCCTCAGTTTAGGTGCGCCAATGGACTTTCTCGAAAGCGAAGAAAACCAGATGATTCGTGACATGGTTCGTGACTTTGCCGAGTCCGTGTTGGCTCCGACCGCAGAGGCGCGNGACCACGACCAGCGCCCGCCNGTGGACGAGTGGCANGCCTTCCTCGAACTCGGCCTCCAAGGGGTGACCATCCCCGATGAATACGGNGGAGCGAAGTTGAGCGACATCGCGGAAGCCATCATTGTGGAGGAGCTCGCACGCGTCGACCCTTCCTTTGCCGTGATGTTCTGTGTTCATGTCGGCCTGTGTGCGATGACCATCAACCTGCATGGAACCGAGGAACAGAAGCAGGCCTACCTCCCGCGGCTCGCCGCCGGTGAAGTCGGAGCTTATTCGCTCAGTGAAGCGGGCGCGGGTACCGACGCCGCGGCCATGGTCTGCCGAGCCAAACTCAGCGACGACGGCTCGCACTACGTGCTCAATGGCGAGAAGATGTGGGTCACCAACGGCGCCCAAGCCGGCATTTACGTGCTCTTTGCCAAGGACGTCGACCACCCTGACTTTGGCGTCAAGAAGCACGGCGGTAGCACGGCCTTCATCGTCGAGCAGGCCTTCGAAGGCCTGACCGTTGGAAAGAAAGAGGACAAGCTCGGCATTCGCTCCTCAGACACCTGCACCCTCGTCTTGGAAAACTGCAAGGTCCCTGTCGGCAACGTGCTCAAGGGCGCAGGCAACGGCTTCCCCATCGCGATGAACGCGTTGGACAACAGCCGNATCGGTATCGCGGCCCAAGCCCTTGGCATCGCTCAGGGCGCCTATGAGGCGGCCCTCAAGTACGCCCATGAGCGCGAGACCTTCGGGAAGCCNATCGTGGCCCACCAGATGATCACCGCTTACTTGGCGGACATGGCCACCCAAATTGAGGCCGCTCGTCTCCTTGTGTATCGNGCTGCGTGGGCGAAGGAGCATCACTACGAAGCAGACGGCCCGCGCCACAGCAAGGAGGCCAGCATGGCCAAACTCTTCGCAGGTGACACGGCCATGTGGGTGACGGAGCGTGCGATCCAGGTGCTCGGCGGCTACGGCTACACCAAGGAATTCCCTGTGGAGCGTTTCTTCCGCGACGCCAAGATCACGCAAATCTACGAGGGAACGCAGGAAGTTCAGCGCCTCGTCATCGCGCGTGCGCTTCGATGATCAAGCCAGCCGGAACACCGGCCTCGCAAGCCCCCGGTTCCAGTCGTGGAGCAGCACGTGATGGTCCACGTGGCGAAGGTCGGTGGGCATCGCGCTGGGCAGCTGCAAGTCAACGTCGCCGAGCGGGGTGGACACGGTAAGGGTCCTTCCATCACGCCACCCGATTTCACCGAGCAAGGTCGCTTTGTCNCCCTTGACCGTCCCTGAAATGTGGAAGGTGTGAGGGTTGGCGGTCAAGATGGCGTGNATCTCATCTCCGCGCAAATTTTGCGAGAAGGCGTCGAGNAGACCTTCCAANGAGGATTGAGCCGTGGCGGCGGCGGCCACGGGCCGTGGCATCGGCTGCGTTTGTGCGGGTTCAACCCGCACCTGCTCGGGTTCTGGCGTCGGCTGGGCAGGTTCTGGCTCTTGGTGTCCCCTGATTTCCGGCTGCGGCTCCTCGACAGGTTCTGGTTCTGGTTCCGGGGTGGATTCAGGTTCCTCTGTGGCCAACAAGTGTGGCGGCACGTCAAGCCCGCGGTCGTTGGCCCACGTCCAGACTTCGGTGTTGGACAACAACCCGTCTCCGTCGGCATCCATGGAGGTCATCAGCAGATCAAGGACCCATGCTGGGGGGGCGTGGCCGGTGGTTCGCTCGACGATGTTCGACAGGTCGCTCAGTTCAACGAATCCACCGCGTGCTCGGAGCATTTCGTCGATGGCCTCCATCGGCATGTCGCTCCTTGAAATCCAATTCACGAAACCGTCTTCGATGGAGGGCAAGCGGTCGATGATGTCGTTGTTGACGCCCTTCGCACGCAGGGCTTCTGCTGCCCGTTGACGGGCGAGGTTGACCACAGCGTTGCGCACCATGGCCGGGGAAGGACGGGGTCGAGATTTGAAGGTGTGGCCGTATTTGGTCAAAGCCTCGGCCACGTGACGTCAGGCTGTTCCCACGGCAGGCGACACAACAGGTTGAGCATGGACTCCTTGGTGGTCAGGTCGCGCTCAACCTGAAGGTAATGCAGCCAATCCTTCAATCGCCCGAGGGCTTGGCCATGGGCCAATCCCGTCGCCTCCATGATCGCGTGACCGTCCAGCAGTGCCCCATTCACGCGGGCAGGCGGTGTGGCTTCGATGAGGGACGCTGCAGCGAACCAACCTTGCACGGCACCGAGGCCTTCGAGGACGTTGACCAGGCGAAGCACGACGTCCGTGTCGTCACCCCACCGGTGCCGCAGAACGCGAACGGCTTGCGGCGTGGTCGGCGGCGTGGTGCGCATGGCGGCCACCAACTTTCTGACGCGAGCGATCACGCGTTTTGGCGCCTTCAGGCCGCGAAGCACGTCGTCCACNCCGGGCCCGTCATGATCGGACAGGAGNAGAGCGAGCCGTTCNTCGCCAAGACCATGCCCTCCTCGGAGGGCCNCGAGTCCTGCTCCAGCAGGATGGCGGTCCACGAGGAGGTCTTGCAAGACCCGGTCTTCGTGCATCATCGCCAAGGCCTGATCGGCAAGCGGTGCGTCAAGGAGCCGTGACAGCTCGCCCCAGATGCGTTCAGCGGGGATGGCGGCCAGNCCNGGCGCCCTGGTGCGCAAAGCGCTTCGAAGCGGNCCGTCGACGGTCCATGTGGCGTGGTGAGGTGGNGGGCTGGCTGCGAATCTATAGACGCGGAGNACGCGAAGTGCATCCTCCTCGAGACGCTCGTCGGCCATCCCGACCGCCCTCAACCTNCCACCNCGAAGGTCGCTGCGCCCGCCGTGTAGGTCGATGAGCTGGCGCGTTTCAAGGTCGATGGCCATGGCGTTGATCGTCAGGTCACGTCGAGCGAGGTCGAGCGCGATGTCGGTCACCAGCTCCACGCCTTGTGGGCGACGCCCATCGACGTAGGTGCCGTCGATACGCAACGTCGTGGCTTGGAAGGGCTCGACGGCTCCGCTGGCCTTGAGGGTCACCGTGCCAAAAGCGGAACCGGTGTCGATGGCCATCGCGCCAAAGCCNTCCAGCATGNCCGCAGGCTCGACGTCAACCGCCAAGTCAACGTCATGAGGCGCACGNCCNCGGTTGGCGAGCACGTCCCTGACGCAGCCACCGACCAACCATACGCGAGATCCAAGGGCGAACAACCGGTTCACGACCTCGCGGAGCCCGTCGGGGGCTGCCATAACCTCCTCGAGCCAAGTTTCGGCGTGAGGCGGGAGTGCCGATGCGAGCGCATCGCCTTCACCGCCGGCCATGACGCGTCCTTCTCCGACTCGACATATCCTTATCGCACGTGTTGGAGGATGTCGTGTGCAACTTGGCCCCGCCATCATGGATCTCGGCGAACTTCGTCCGCATGAGGCCACGACCCCAAAGCGGGTTCGAAAGAGCGCCCACATGCACGTTCGATGGGGCGCCATGCGGTCCCGCGTGGTGGTCGACGCCATCGACCATCTCGTCCTCGACGGGCACCATCGATTGGCGGTGGCCCGTCGGCTTGGCCTTCGATGTGTTCCGGTGCTCCTCGTGGACCCTTCCAGCCTTCGAGTTGAGCGACGGGGAACGCATGAGCCGATCAGCCATGCGGAGGTTGTGGCCTACGTTCTCACGCATGGCGTGATGCCGGCTCGAAGCACGAAGTACGACCTCAGCGGCCTTGATGTGGCCTGCGAGGTGGCCTTGGACCGGCTCAGGCATCCTGCTGGCGGCTCGCCGTGATGCGACGCCAGAGCGTGTTCCCTTTGCCCGAAACCTCGACCTTTCGATGGTCGACGGCCGCCAGGGCCGTGACGGTGCATCGTCGTANGCCTCCTTCGCGAGCGGTGAGGACATCCACATTCTGTCCAGCACACTCGCTGAGGGCTTGCTTCACGTGCTTGACCTCGGTGATCCTGCGGTCGTTGATGGCCACCACCTCGTCGCCTGCATCGACGTGATTCCGGAGCGGCGAGCCTTCGAGGTGCGTCGTCACGACGACCTTGCCTTGTCGCGAACGTAGGCCTACGCCCAGCCAGCCGTCGTGCTCCTCCCCGTCTTCCTTGGACTTCAGCTCAAGCCCGAGGGCGGTCAGCATGGAGGTGATGGGCGGCGCAGTTCGCGTCGTCATCAGTTCATCGAGCATGCCACCAAGCCGGCGGCCGCCTTCGGTTGAGGTCAAGGCTTGGCGCAAGCGCCGGTGATCGACGCCAGGCTCCTCCGCATCCACCGCATGACGGCGGAAGGCTTCGACCATCACGTCGTCAAGGCCGCGTGCACCACGNGTGCGGCGGCGCAATTCGACGTCGAGCGCCATCATGGCGAATTCGCCTTCGAGGTAGTAGTTGATCCGCCGCTCGCTGGACCAAGCGGTCCGCTTGTACAGGTGGGTCCATGCCGATTCGCTGGATTCTGCCAAGGATTCGTGCGCCGCACCATGCCGGTTGAGATGGCGGTTGACCTTGAGGTTGAACTCCTCCTTCCAGTTGTCTTCCGTCCACGCGCCCGAGCGCAGGCAAATCAGGTCGCCAAGCCANGATGTACCGCCCTCAAACCACCACAGCAAGGGCGATGGGACCTCCTTTGAGAGGTCNTACTCGAGGTAGACCTTGGGCCTGAGCCGCTTGACGTTCCACTGGTGAAGGTACTCGTGACTGAACAGGCTGATCAGGTCCCGGTAGAGGGCTTTCTCACCGTCGATGAGCGAGGCGCGGGGCATCATTGAGGTCTGAGAGTCAAGGTGTTCCAACCCTCCGCGCATGGTGTCCGTCAAATGAAGGACGGTGACATAGGGGTCCTTCGTCGGAACGCCNAACAAGGCGTGATGTTCTTTGATGATTTTCGTGGCGTCATCCACGAAGCGATCGATCATGTTCGGAGACACCGGGAGGCCTGCGCTGTCCCAGATGTTGAGGACATGTGGGCGCCCGTCCACGTCCCAGNTGCGGCTCGGTCCAGCGTTGGCTTCAATGATGCCGTCGAGGAAGGCATCGCGGTCTGGTGCGTGAAACACGTGGCCGTTTGAGGCCCCGCTTCGCACGGCTTCGAGTTGCGTGTAGGGCGTCCACGCCTTGGGCAGGGCGAGGTGCACCTCAGCGCCCTGAGACCAATCCGCATCGTCGGGCAGGTACCACGTGAAGGGAGGCATCAGGTGAAGGTGCCCGTCGTCGAGGTGAGTGGANCGAACGGTCATTTCNAGCGCCATCACTTCGTGCTGAATCCGCACGCGTTTGNCGNTGGGGGGNACCTTGACCCTCANGCGATGCGGGTCNGGGCGTTGCCANGNGAGCNNCTGNCCGTTTTCATCGGTGGCTTCGATGCCGTCGACGTATTGNACCGGGTCACGCAAGGTGTAGGATCCTGGAATCCAACGTGGAAAACTGAGGTCAATGCGCCCTGATGGGAANGGGCCTTCCATTTCAACCGCAGCCAGCAGGCGACGGCTACCGCCCTGTGTGGCGTCGGCGTGGAAGGTCAGTCCGCCGGTCATGGTGAACAGACCCCTCATGGCCTCTATTGACCTTCCTCGTCAGCGCAGGAGCAGAAGGGCGACGAACACGAGGGAGAGGGTCATCAGCATCACAGGGAGCTTCAGGCTTCCACCACCCTGCACGGCAGCATCGGGTATGGTGCTCAGCGATTTCCTGCCGTGACGGATCCTCGAGGGCGGAAAGGCCTCCCGCAACACGGCNTCGACACGTGGGCGCAANGTCGGGTCCTTCGAACGTGCTGAGCCTTCCCCGACCACGAGTTTCAGATGGTGGTCTGCGGCGAGGTCAACCACGGTTGACACGACGCCCTCGACGTCCGTCAAGTCGTGCATGTCGATGCGCCATCCTGCCGCCTCTTGGCGGGCGTGACTGAGTTGGCGCCAGCGTCCGCGGCCTTCGTCGTGCGCCGCAAGGCGCGTGCGCACGTCGGCTTTTACCCGGTCGTCGGTGTTCGCTGGCTCAATGTTGAGCAACAGCGGCAAGAGCACGGCAAAGAGCACCGCGAAGGAGGTGCCGGACAAGACGAGGTGACGTCGCAGGTCCTGCGGGTCCTCGACCAGAGAGGCGGTGAACGCCCCGGCCGCGCCGTATGCTGCGATGAGGATGGCTCCGCCGAGCACGTCGGCAAGACGCTGGCGTTTCCTCTTCGCCATGTGACGGTCCAGCCGCCGCTCAGGCATGGACCTTCGGGCGAGCATTCATCTCCCTCCCGCCATTTGCTTCACACATGGTCGGGGACGAAGTACGCGGCCGCGAGACGCGGGTCGGTGCGATGATTTTNGGCTTGAGCACCACGCTGTTTCTGGCCATGTTCATCGCACCGCTGACGCTGCCTTCTGGTACCGTTCCCGAGCTTCACGGACGAGCGAANGCCTTNGATTACGCCACGGTGGACGGCGCGCTGAGTTANGGGAATCAACCNCGCTACGATGCGCACACCGACACCATGGTCAACCCCGAGGTGCCGTTTGCTTGGACCGAACTTCCCACGGCACACGCCATCGCCTACGCCTTTGGGGACCTGAACTGTCACAACCTCGGCGAGCGATCGTGGACCGTCAACGGCAACCAAATGCCGGTCTGTGTTCGTGATTTAGGCATCTTTGCTGGGTTGATGGTGGGCGGGGCCATCGTGCACCGTCGGTCGGTCAACCGATGGACGGTCACCGACACTGCGCTCTCCGTCTTACCGGCGGCTTGGCAGGAAGGCATCTACCGCCGACGATGGCGCCGTGTTGCGTTCTATGGCTTTGCCGCGCTGACCGTGGTGCCCCTCGGCGTGGACGGTTTTACCCAGTTGCTGACCGACTACGAATCCAATCCGCTGACCCGTATGCTGACCGGCATTCCCTTCGGCACGGGCCTTGGTTTGCTCTTTGGTGCGCTCTTGAACGCTGCACCGGGGCAATTCCTCAACGCGGCCGAGGTCAAGTTGCCTGGTGGGGCTCGCTTCCTGTCCTTGGAGGCGGAGTGATCAAGCAGGCGGGTCCAACCGCCACCAACCTTCCAGCTGCGTCGCGTCTTCCGGGGCTGGGCAGCCCACGTGGCCACTCGACAAGAGGCTCAGCCTTGCCAACACATCGTTGACGACCTGTTCCGGAGCGTCCTGAACGACACTGGCCATGGCAGTGGCCCACGAGGCCTTTGGGTGCTTCTCGCGCCATGTTTCCAAATGTTCCCGGAGGGGCCACAACGCCAAGGCAAGGCGGCCTTGAGCGAGGTGATCGTCGCTCAGGCGGAACATCTGGCCTTCTGCAAACTTGACCTCGTTTTGCTGGCGGAAAATCCAGCCTTCGCCGATGAGCCACTTGACGAGCCGGCGAACATGGCGGAGCGAAACGAAGCGCACCGGACCCAAGGCATGGTACAAGCGTCGCACGTCCGACGTGCCGTCCATCAGGGACAAGGTGCCGATCACGCTCCACACCGACATGGCGGTGAATCGACGCGGCACGTCGTGTTCCAAAGCGCTGCGCTCAGGCCATGACGCCTCCGCTCGTTCCATCCAGGTCGCTGGGGAGGCGCCGTTGAGCCAACCGTGCAGCACGGGTTCGCTGCTGACGGGCATGCCGGGCAAGCGTTGCTGCGCACTCATGCCCTCGACGAGGTTGGCAATGACGTGTTGGTCAACGGTTTCAGCGTTCACGTTTTGGGGTTCAGGCCGTGTGCGCATGAAGTCCCGGACCGTTTTTCGCAAGGCCTTCTCCAGTTCGTCCAGCCCCCCCTCATTCAGCACAGGTCCGGCGATGGTGCAGCGGTCAAATGGAGCCGGTGCCTTCACTTCGCCAGAAAGCAATGAGGCGAAGCCGGCTCGGATTTTCTTCTGAATGTCCGAGGTTTCGAAATATTCCTGTTTCGCGCTGGTCATGCGAAGCGTGCCGCTCTGGATGCGCCGGATGGCGCGTTCTGGATCACAATCAATCCACACCACAAGATCGGGAACGGCCGCGCCTTCGTTAATCGCGGCCACCTCGTCCAAACCAAGGTCGCCGACCACCCCTTGGTAAACGAGGGAGGAGTGGATGTTTCTGTCGGAGATCACCACTGCGCTGCGCTGGAGACGGGGCAAAATCCAGCTCTCCGTGTGGTCAAGCCGGTCCTCGGCAAAGAGCGCCGCTTCCTCAGCCGGGGTCATGTCGCCTCGTTGAACGGCTTCCAGGGCCCGCCGACCCGCATCGGCATGGCGCCTGGGCTCGTGTGTGGAGCAGACGTCCGCGAAAGGGTACTTCGCGAGAATTTCGTTCAGCAGGCGAACGGCTTCGCCTTTTCCCGAGCCGTCTCCCCCCTCAACTGAAATCAGGTACACGCTCGTCCCCCTCCCAGTCTCGGAACTGTTGTTTTGAGAAGCTCAGAAGGATCATGCCCAGCAAAATCAGGGCAGGACCAAACAAGATCAACCCACGGCTGAACAAACCGATGCCGGCCAGGTACTGCGTTCTGCGGTACTTCTTGGCACGTCGAACTTCGAGCCCAGCAAGCAAACCGACACCCCCGGTCAAAATGGTCGCGATTCCAATCGCGGTTGACAAGC
>NZMM01000005.1 GCA_002694585.1 Methanobacteriota archaeon | reverse complement strand
GTGCCGATCATCAGCGCGCCGGAGAGGTTGGCTCCCGTCAAGTCGGCCCCGGAGAGGTTCGTGCGCGACAAGTCGGTCACGCCAAAGTCGCGCTCGGACAGGTCGCTGCCGGACAAATCAACGTAGGACAGGTCCAGCGCGAGGGTCACGCGGTAGGCTTCCAGCAGCACGTTCAGGTCGGGCAGGCCGCCGGCGTCATCGGTGTTGACGGTGATGTTCACCTCTTCGTAGGTGAAGCGTCGAACCTCCGAGCGGTCGTCATCGGCCTCGAGAAGGTCATCGCCACGGTCCGAACGTCCATCGCGCCCGCTGCCCCAGAGATCGAGGGAGAAGGCCGCGTCTTCTCCAACGGAGAAGGTCCCGTTGGCCAAGACGCCAAGGCTCGTGCCGACGTCGTCGCCCGGCAGCGATTGTTCGCCCCATCGAAGCACGTCTTCTGAACCGTTCATGACGATCCACGTCTGGTAGGCATCGCCGTCGCTGGAGCGCAAGAACAGGCTTGGCGTGGTGGTTGCGGACACCGCAAGGTCTTGGCCACCGACGTCACGAAGCACCTCGATGGAGGTGCTCATGTTGACCGGCGTTTCGAAATTCACCTGCAGGTCACCGCCCACCTGTGCATCCGCGGTGCGCTCGTCGACGAGGGTCCCCGTGTAGCCCTGCACCGCGGCAAGGGTCACGATGGACAGCGTGAGCAGCATGATCACCGCCAAGCGGTTGACCGATTCGGTCGAGCCCGAACCCTTCAGGCCACGGCGCACGTCCTTGAGGAGCGGCGTACGTCCGAGCAGCAGCTGCATCAGTTGAGGTCCAAGGGCGCCCAATCGACCCAGCAGCAGGGCGCCGCCGATCCACAGCAGGAAGGGCCCGAAAATGCCGAGCAGCCCTTCGAGGAAGAAGTTCGAGTAGAGGCCGTCTCCGCCGGTTTGCAATTCAACCCAGGTGTCGAGGGTGCCGATGCCACCGACGCCGAAGCAGAGGGCGTGAAGCCACGTCTTGGGCTTCGCGGCCTCGCTCGTGCGGCGCACACCTTCCTCGATTTCCATCTCGAGGAAGCGTCGGGAACGGCTGCGNCCAAACAACAGCGCGAGGCCGATGGTGGCNAGCGCCGTCACGATGGTCGAGGCCAGCCCGAGTGCNGGATTGACGTTCACACCCGAGGGCTCGAAGGCCATGAAACCGACCGCGGACAGCACGCCCGGCACGGCCGCCAAGGCCAGCACGTAGCCGGCCAGCCACGCCACGAGCGACATGACCCCAAGCTCGACCAGGACCATCCGCTGCAGGCGGTCGGCGTCGGCGCCGATCACCCGGTGNATCGAAATTTCACGGCGCCGTTGCTCGAGGGAGAGCACCAATCCGTACACGAGCACGGAGAGGGAGAGNATGACGATGGGGACCATGATGATGTAATCGAAGGTCTGAATGAGCCCGAGGAAGATGTTCAGGAAACTGATCGTGCCACCGATGATGTCGATGTACACCAGCGAGATGCCNGCATCGGTGTAGTTGCCTTGGCCGACACGGCGCTGCACGTCGTCCAGCCATTCGGCCGCATCGGCCGTCGAAGAGGTGGGCAAAGCGGCGCGATCAACCGCCATCGCGAGGTAGACGTGATCGTTGTTCATCAGGGCCTGACGCTGNGCCTCTTCCAGCACGTCGAGGTGGAGGATGAGGGCGTTGGCAGGAATCGTNGGGTTGGCCANGGGNGCNTCTTCGTANACGCCGGCCACGGTGAGGTTGTTGACGGTCACCAGCATGCGGCAGTAGACCATGCCGTTCTCGCTCGGCTTGATGTCGCCNCCCTGGCAATCGGCCTCAGGAATGCCGCCTTCAACCGCAAGGTTGCGGTCCACGACCATCGCGAAGGTCAGCGATTCCAGCGTATCNCCGACCTCNGCGCGGGCATCGGAGGCGACGCTGGCGGGCAGCATGATGCTGCGCTGGTCCACAGCCGTGGAGGCGTTGGGCCACGCACCAAGACCGGTGATGACCGTGTCCTTGACGCGGTCCGCAAAGACGCCGTCAAAGCCGCTGTCGTCAATGAAGCGCACCGCACGGACCGTCGAACTGGGTGGACCNGCATCGGCCAATTCAGGNTACTCAAACACGTCGGAGGTCCAATTGAGGTTGGTGTCGTCCACCACCTCGAGAATTTCGAGAGGTTGGGCGTAGGCGAACTCCTCGGAGAAGAACGAGGTCGTGTGGAGGCCTTGCCGACCGAGCACGATCATGCAGTCCTCGAATTCATCGAACCCGTCCAGCAATTCACCGCAGACGTCCTGCAGGACCGTGGTGTTGTTCGTCCAGCCGNACGACCCTTCAGCGGGAGCACGACGGAACTCCACCTTGGCGTCGTACACCTCGGTTTCGAGCGATTCTTGGAAGAAAATCTGGGACAGCCCCACACCGTAGGACAGCACCGTGGTGATGACCAAGCTGGCCAGGAACACACCGGCGACCACGGCCAGACCTCGCTCGCGCCCGCGCCATGCGGATTGNGTGGCCAAGCGGAGCGCGTTCGGCGCGTCTTGGAGCGAGGCGAGGCGCTCCTTCATGCGCGCCATGCGGCCTTCGTCGCTCATTCTTCCTCACCGCCTTCGTCGAGGCCCCAGGCGCTCCTGATGTCGGAGGCCACCGTCTGGCCGTCACGCAGCAACAGCATTCGATCNGCCTTCGAGGCCAAATCAGGNTCGTGCGTGACCATGAGGATGGACATGGACTTCGATTCGTCCGCGCACAGCGACTTGAACAGGTCGAGGACTTCAGCAGCGCTGGCGATGTCGAGGTTGCCCGTTGGCTCGTCGGCGAGCAGCAAACGACGCTCGCCCGCGATGGCACGGGCGATGGCCACGCGCTGCTGCTGACCGCCNGAGAGTTGCTCCGGCACAAACTGCATGCGATCGCCGAGGCCGACGCGCTCAAGGGCCTCGATGGCCCGCTGCTCCGCTTCCTTGGAGGACACGCCGGCCACCTCGAGGGCAAAGGCGACGTTGTCGATGGCCGACAGGCCGTCGATGAGGTGGAAGTCCTGGAAGATCCAGCCGACCTGATTCCGACGCACGTCGACCACGCTGGCNGGGCCNTTCAGCCCGTAGGTGCGGTCGTCCAACNCNATGCTCCCTGCGTCACCCGCCAGCAGGCCGCCGATGATGTTCAGCAGGGTCGATTTCCCCGAACCAGACGGTCCCATGAGGGCGACCATCTCACCTTCTTCGATGGTCATGTCCACGCCTTTCAGGACGTGGAGTTTGTTCGCTCCAGACCCGAATGCCTTCGTGAGGGATTCNATGCGGAGCATCATGTGATTTTTCGGCCGTGAAAATGGTATTTCAACCCATGTTCACGGTGGCNTNACGTGCATCACGGNCGGANCCANCGCANCCACTTGGGCATNAGCCGGATGCCGTTGCGGTGGACCTGACGGTCNAGCACGTCGGTCACGTAGAGGTCCAGCCAAGGATCCCTCATGCCTTCACCCCCNTGCGGCTGCTGATCGNGTGGGTGCNGCCGTAGCGCAGCGCAGGGCANCCAAGGAGCGTGCGGGTGAGCTTGCGCATCCGCTGNCCAAAGATGCCGTTCCTGTGGACCTGACGGTCCATCACGTCGTTCACAAAGCGTTCCAGGTAGATGTCCATGGGTGTGTTCCTCACCANTATNCTTGGNGCCNGTCNGATATAAATCAGCGGTAAACTGAGGNACACCGCNNATGCAATTTCTGCACCANTNTGGAAATTCAACCGTTTTGCAGGCCCTCGGCCAAGCGCTTCATCTCGGCATAACTGGCCTGCAAGCGGTGGTCGTCGTCGACCACCGTGAGCGTTGCACCTGGGTTCGCTTCCAACGCCTTCTGGCTGTGCGCCAGTGGCACGACCACGTCGTTCGAGCCGTGGAGGATGGCCGTTGGATGCGGCAAGGCGGGCCACGCCAGCGGCTTGGCCGCCTCCACGAAGGACCACGGCATTACGACCGGCTCCTCCCAGCCTGGCGGGTGGAAGGTGTGCGCTCCCGACGCTTCCCAGGCCGCCATGCCCGCTTCACCAAGGTCGGCCCGAAGCAGGTCGAGGTAGCCAAAGGCCGGAGCGAGCAGCACCAAACGAAGGTCAAGCTCGGGCCGCTGGGCCGCGGCGTTGGCGGTGGCGAGACCACCGAAGGACGACCCGATCAGCACGTCGAAGGGCCCCATCTCGTCGATGGCCTCGAGCACGACGCGCGTTTGGCTCGCCTGATCCCAACCGTGCTTGCGCATGTCGAGCGCGTGGACCTCCCAACTGTGCGAACGCAGCCATTCGGCCTTGCCGCTGTCGGGGCTGCTCCACAGACCGTGAGCGAAGGTGGCGCGCATGGAAAGAAGAGAGGACGGCCTGTTTTGAGGTTGGCAGGTCAAAACATGCGTTCCACCCTCAGCCGACCGATTGAAGAAGTCAAGCACGGCCCTCGGTCTGCCCGAGTCCGCCCCGACCGGCCGAGCCGACCGTGGGCCTGGCACTCAGGGAGGCGAAGGCCATGGGCATGGATCCGGCACTGAAAGCAACCTTGCAGAAGCAACGCTACCACATCGTCGGCGAGCACGGCGGCGTGAAGACCTGCCACTGGACCAAGGAGTCCCTTCTTCGCGACCGCGCGTGCTACAAGGGCACCTTCTACGGCGTCAAGAGCCACACCTGCATGCAGATGTCGCCCGTGGTCGACCAGTGCAACCTGGCCTGCACCTACTGCTGGCGTGAACCGCACATGGACACGCTGGAATTGACCGATCAGGACCCGCTTGACTTGCTCTACGAATCCGTCCGCGCCCAGCGCCGTCTGCTGACCGGTTACGGCGGCAACGACAAGGTGAACCCCGAGAAGTTCGCCGAAGCCCAAGACCCCAAGCACGTCGCCATTTCCCTCAACGGTGAGCCGACCCTCTACACCCGCCTGGCCGAATACATGGACCTCTGCCACCAGCACGGCATGACCACGATGCTCGTCACCAACGGCACCCTGCCCAAGGTGCTCGAGAAGTTGGACACGCTGCCCACGCAACTCTACGTCTCCGTGGACGCGCCGAACAAGCAGGTCTTCGACGACGTCTGCCGGCCAAAGTGGAACAGCGGCGCGTGGGATCAATTCGAGAAGACCATCGATTTGCTGCCCTCCTTGGACACCCGCATCGTCTGCCGTCACACCCTGATGAAGGGCGTCAACATGAGCGAGAACCACATCCGTGAATTCGCCGCCATTGACCGCCGTGCCGACCCGGATTGGATCGAAGCCAAGGGCTACGTGTACGTCGGCCACAGCCGCGAGCACCTGAGCATCGACAACATGCCCGCCCACGAGGACATCCTGGCCTTCTCCGAGTCCCTTGCGCCACAGGTCGACATGCGCATCCTGTCCGAGAGCCGACCGAGCCGCGTGGCGCTGATCGGCAACGAGATGATCCCCATTCCGATCCCCGAGGCCACGATGCACTTCCCCGAGGACCTGGGCACCGCGCCGCCGGTCAAGAAGCTCAAACTTGCCGACCTCAGCTGAAATGGTCATCACTCGGATTCATCGCTCAGCACCTCCTGCGTGCGCCCCGAGGGTGCAAGCAACCAGAGCACGGGAAGCGCCAAGAGAAGCACGACAGAAGGCCCGAACCGAAGGGACAGCGTGGAATCGAACTTGACGTAAGACGCCGCGTCTTTCGTGCCGGGCTCAGGCGGCGCTTCACGCACGCTGGAGCGGTTGTCCTCTTCGACCAAACCAAGATCGTACCCGGCGTACATCATGGACACCTCAAACCCGCCGAGACGCAATCCAACTCCAAAGTCGGTCTCTTCGTGAACGAAGGCACCTTGCTCGTCGCTCTCGGTCTGCTCGGCCTCCTCAGGCGCCGAATTCGGCGTGGAGCCAGGGTTGGCGAAATTGGGGTTGTCGCCAATGAAGGCGAGGGGAAGCACCACGAGGAAGGCCAGGAGAACTGCGAGGAAGCCCGCGGCCCGGAACCAGCCGCTGATGCCCACGAAGGTGACCAGCACCTCGAGGAGAATCAGCAGACCAACGGTGACCTGAATCCACGTCCTCGCCCGGTCCAAACGGTTGACGGATTCCTCTTCGGGGCCAGCAGGCGCGTCGGACGAGGCGTCGTCGCCTCCGCCGTCACCGCTGCCGTCTTCCTCCGGGCCAACGTCGTCACGGATCAGCTGATAGACCAGCAAACGCGTGCTGTTTTCGATGCTGACGTCGATCATCGTGTACTCGTCGTCAACCCCGGCCAAGACGTGGAAGCGTGCCGGCGAGGGTGCCCCCTCGGTGTACTGGCCCTCAAATTCTGCGATGAGCCAGACCGAGACCGCCGCGTTGAGCGCGATCAGCACGACGAGGGTGGCCCGTGTCCACGCCACCGCGGGGTGACGACGCAGCGCGCCAATTCGGCTCACCGCACCCTCACGCATGAGGGGCGAAGTCCTGCTCATTCCTCATCTCGGTTGCGCTGGGCGGCGACGATGCCGGCCAAGGCCAGCACCGCAACGGTGGCGAGGCCCGAGACCGAGGGCAAGCCAAAGCCGCCCTCTTCGATGAGCTCCTCCGCGGTGGCCGGTGGCTCCTCGTCGGAGGAACCGGCGCCCTGCGTGTCCTCCTCGTCGATGCCAACGTCCGCGGGGTCAACGCCCGCATCTTCGAGCACCTGAGCGAGGTCGCCCATGCCCTCCGCGTGCGCCGAAGTGTCCGCGATGTCGTCCACCGACTGTGCGTCTTCAACGACATCAGCTGCCTCTTCAGCGGCGCTGCCGATGTAGTAGGTCAGGCCGATGGTTGCAGGTGGTGTGGAAGGCGAGTAGTTGATGTCGTCGTCGTAGATCGCGACAACCTCAGGCCCAACGAGGGTGTACCAGGTGTCCATGTTGTCGGACACCCCAAGGGCGACGCCGACGACGGTGTGGTGCGTTGGGCTCCACAGCATGGCGAAGTTGGCGTTGGTGTAGGCGATGTCCTCGGTGATGCTGCCGAGGCGGTCCTCGAGGTTCTCACCAAAGGCTTCCAGGGTCGATTCAAAGTTCGACTCACCGAAGGCTTCACCAATGGTCTGCAGCGTCTGGAGGAACTCCGGCAGTTCTTGGACGGTCATGCAGTCTTCGATTTCGTAGGTGTCCACGGTCANGCCCTGCGCATCGACGAGTTCGAAGGTCCCGCAGTACTCCCCNGCGTCCAAGCCTTCAGCNAGGTACATGGAATCCTGAACGTGGTAGACGGNNTCAACGTCTGTTGGCGCGATGNTCATTTGGCTTGCCGCCTCGACGTTNCCCANCTCGTCCAGCAACTCGAATTCAAGGGTGTAGTCTGCTGAATCTTGGTACGCAGCGTCAAACGAGACGCTGACATGAAGCCAGTCTTCGTCGGTCCACATGTTTCCATGGTTGATGAGACGCTTCACTGCCCCATCGCTTTCGATCGTTGGGCTGGACGCCACAAGGCCTGTCGATTGAATGTCAGACACCGAGGCATCCCAGCAGCCAGAGGACGGTACNCCNTATTGGTGNATGGTACCNTCAGCAACATATCCTCGGAAAGTNAGGTCATCGACGTTGCCGAGGTCAATGGATGCGAAGCCCCAGCCCGTGCTCTTGAGCATGTGGGTGGAGGANGAGCCGTCATCACCGGTCAACGTCACTTCAGCCAGGTAACAGTGGTCGGCGGTCCCGTCGTCGTCGAGGTCATGCTGGCTGTACCCATCCGCGTTCAAGGAGGCCTGGTTCACGGCCTCCAGCGCACCCTCGGCGTCAGGGAGTTCGTCCGAACCGTCATCGCAATCCTCGTANCCGTTCTCAAGGNNCCACGCTGGGACCGAACCTGACCCGTCTGCACAAACGTGCATGGTCATGACGCTCACGCTGATGGAATCCATCCACAACACCCCNTCNTCCGAGGAGTCGGAACAGTCCTCGTTCCCGTCGTTCACAGCATCCCGCGGGATGCCTTCGTGACCCTGACCCCAATCATTGCACACAAAGTAGGTCTCATTGGGCGTCTCGTCGGACCAGTCGCCACAATCGTCCACGCCGTCCCCGATCCTATGGGAGTCTTGGGCCGCGATGACGCCACCGTTGTCGCAATAGAACGGCATCTCGTCGCCATCGCCGGTGTCTTCGTCTTCAGAGCCACCGAGGTCGAATTCCTCGCTGATCTCCTCAATGGCTTCGCTGAGCTCATCCTCGAAGGTGCCACCGAGTTCCTCGGCCGCGTCTTCGGCGAAGGCCTCGCCGATTTCGGCGAGCATCGTGGCCAGCATCAGGAACATGATGGGGTTGGCCGTGCCGCAGTTGCAGGACACGACGTCGACGGCCGAGCCNCCTTCNTCGATGATGATGCTCGCATCGGCATCGCCNCCGAAGCCGGGGCCNCCGCCGTCGTCATCAGAACCATCGTCGTCGCCCANGAANTCGTTCATGTCGGTCTCGAAGGAGCCGCTCGAACTGATCTGGTCGGAAATCGANATGTCGAGCAGGCCCGAATCCAAACCGAAGTTTTCCGTGGGCACGTCGGCCAAGTCGACGCTGAAACCGGTGGAGACCGTGTAGTCGCCTTCCATCATGCCGCACTCGATGCCGATGTCGGCCTCCGTGCCGCTGGTGGTGATGAAGGCGTCATCTTCGCACGCCGCGTGCACGGATTCGTAGGTGGAGAGCGCCGANAGGACCGGCGTTTCGTGGCCAAGGCGCCACTCTGCGCTCGACGAAGGAACGTCGAAGTCGAACGCGGTCCCGAAGGTCACGGCGAAACCNAAGTCTTCGCCGCCGCCNTCAACACCAACGTCCATCATGTACTCGACTGAGACTTCGGAGGCCAAAGAGAAGTCCATGTCCACNCCGTAGAGGTTGTAGTCGTCGTCGAGGTACTCGACCATGTTGACGTCCACGGCCACGGCGTTCTCTGAGTCCACGCTCAGGTAGCCGTCAAAGCCTGCTGGGTCAGCGCCTGAAGCGTCCACCCACTCGGTGATCAGGGCCGAATCGAAGAGCACGGCGTGACGGATGGTCACGTCGGTCATGCGCATCCACACGTCGTGCACGTCGCCGTCAAGGTCGATGGTCGTGGGCGTGCGGTCCTCGGCGGATTCGACGAAGATGTTGCTTGAACCGGTCGAGAGNTGGGCCACNGTCAGGTTCAGACCTGCNTCGCTGGCGGCCAACATCGTGCGCGAAAGGATTTCGTTGAGGTTGATCCCGGTGAGGGAATCGATGTCCTCGTCGAGGTTGGACCAGTCGTACTCAACGCCGTACGCGAAATCGTTCTGGACGGAATCAACTTGGGCGCTAACGGTCATCGGAAGGGTGGCAAGGCAAAGCAGCAGGGCGGCCACCAGCGCGTTCGCTCGGGTGTTCATGTCAGGGCATCGACGCCGTCACCGCATAACCTTGCCTACAGAACCTGAAAACCTNCCCTGCAGGCACCGGCACGGCAAGTTTGAATCCGTCTGCATCAAGGCTCNNCCATGAGGGCGCAATTCCACGTTGCTGTCCTCATGATGCTGCTGGTGATGCTCCCGGGTTGCCTCAGCACGTCCGAGGAGACGCTTGGAGGGGTCGGAACCTACGAGGTCGAGGCCACCTGGACCACGGTTGAACTCGAAACCAAAACCGCGTTCTACGCCGACGATGAGGCCGTAACATGGTCGGTGCTCGACGGCGAACTCGATCAACAGATCGAGGACGCCGGTGGCCATGTCGTGGGCCTCGTGCTGGCCATGAGTTACCCGACCGACAACGAAACGCCGGGCGGACTGTGCACCGGTCAGGAAAACGATGTACCGGACATCGTGTCAGGCACCGCCACCAAAGGCGAATGGACCCTCGAAGCATCGGACAGCGGATTCGGCGGGCACGAGGTCAACCTGACCTGGCACGACCAGGCCATCCTCGACGCCGGCGTCGCCACCAACCTCTCCGAACAAGAGGTGCTGGACCGCTTTGTCTTCGGCGAAGAAGCACGTGGCGCCTTCGACCTGACCGTGCTGGTGGACGCACAGGCGCACAACAGCGCCTTGTGCAGCCACAGCGACGACGGGGAAGAAGTCACCACCGTGGCCAGCCTGCTCGTCATCGACCTGACCGTCACGCCCGCGGGCATGGACGACGAAGGCAGCAGCGCGTTGACGGTCGGCACCGGCGCGATCCCNAGCGTGATNTTCGCNCCCGTCTTCATNGNCATGGTGGCCTTGGTGGCNTTCGTCACNCGCNANCAGGACCGGTTCCAGCTCCGCTTTGTGCTCGAAGAAGAGGAGGAAGAACTCGAGGGCGAGTCCACGTCCGAAGGCGTCACGATGACCGACAGTTACCGGGCCCGCGTCATCACGCTCTGCGCCCTGTACGTCGCTCAAGGCATCCCGTGGGGCTTCATCACGGTCACCTTTGTGACCTTCCTGGCCGCGCGTGGCGTCGGTGCAAGCGAATTGGCGCTGCTGCTCACCCTCGGCACCCTGCCTTGGTCGGTCAAGTTCCTTTGGGGCCCGGTCATCGACCGCTACCAAATCCCGGCCTACGGCCGACGGCGCCCGTGGATCCTGCTCGCGCAGACCGGGATGATGCTCATGCTCGGCGCGATGCTCTTCGTGCCTGACCCAACGAACAACGTCCGCACCATCGCCATCATGTTCCTCATCTACAACATCTTCACGTCGCTTCAGGACGTCAGCACCGACGCCCTCGCCGTGGACGTGCTGCAGCCCCACGAGGTCGAGAAGGTCAACTCGTACATGTTCACCTCCAAGACGGTCGGCGGCGCCATCGGTGGAGCAGGCCTTGGAACCATCATCGTCTTCACCGGCCTGAAGGGCGCCATCCTGCTCCAGATTCCCATCTTGGCCGGCTTGATGATCGCGCCAATGATGATGACCGAACGTCCTGGCGAGCGTCGCTTCCCGTGGGAAAAGAAAACCGAACAAGGGTCAGAAGAAGAGGCCGAGGTGGAGGCCGCGAACCAGAATTTCGCCGACATCTTCGCCAAGATCCGGACCGCGATCAGCCTGCGCTCGGCCTACCTGAGCATCGTGCTGAGCCTCACGGTTTCGCTGCACTTCCTGCTCATCCCGGTGTTGCCGCTGCTCTTCGTGCGCGAGTTGGGCTGGACGGAAGCCGGATTCAACGCCACCAATGGCGGCTGGATCCTCGCCCTGACGGTGCTCGGCTACCTCGTGGGCGGACAGCTCGGGCGACGCTTTGGTGGGAAGAAGATCATCATCTACGCCGCATTGGGCACGGCTTTCGTGACGGCCCTGTGGGGCGTTTCTGGCCAACTGTGGGGGAGCACCGTCTGGATGGTCGGCGTCTGGTCGCTGAAGAATTTCGGCTGGTCGGTGGTGATGATCAACATCTACTCGCTGATGATGAAGGTCACCTGGGGCGAAGTGGGTGGCACGCAGTTCACCGGTTACATGGCGATGATGAACCTCTCCGCCATCATCGGCTACCAGTTGACCGGGCCGCTGGCCGAGCGCTTCGACTACCCCACGCTCTTCCTCATCGGCGCGGCCCTGCAGACCTTGGTCATCCTCGCCGTGCTCTGGATCGATCCCGACCAGACCCGCCGAGAACTCGAATCGCCGGCACCCGCCGAAGGCCCTGCCCCGATGCCTATGACCGCGTGAACGAACCACGGCCCACGAGCCGATCGCTTGGCCAGCCGAGATGTGACATCTTCTGACCTTGATATACCCTCGAGGGTGAACGCCCTCATGGACAGCCCTGCGTTTGAACAAAACACGCCCCCACGGGTGCTGCTGGTCGGTGCCGGAGGCATCGGCTCACACCTGACCGACCTGCTCTGCCTTGGCCTCCACGGACACGGCCTCGACCTGACCCTGATGGACGGTGACGTCGTCGAGGAGCGCAACCTCGCGCACCAGCGTTTCCCGGCGTGGTCGATTGGACGTCCCAAAACCGATGTGCTCGCACAGAGGCACGCCAGCGAGGGGCACATCCTCACGGCCGTCGCCGAAAACCTGCGTTCGGCCGAGCAGTTGTGCGGCTACGACCTTATTGTCGTGGCCGTTGACCGCCCTGAACCGCGTCGCCTCGTTCACGCCACCAACGTGCCGTGGATCGACCTGCGTTCCACCGGCCGTGGGATGCTCGTCTTGACGCACCTCGATGCGCCAGAGCGCATCGCCTCCCAAACCCCTGACCATGCCCCCGCATCGTGCCAGGCCGACGGCGTGCTTGAGGCCGGCTTCGTGCAGGTCGGCTTCGCCCTCGCCGCTGCGGTGGGTGCGCAGTGGGTCATCGACCATGTGGTGCACGGCCGCAGCCCAGCGAAGGCGATGATGATGGACGCAGCCTACGGCGGACTGTCCTTCGGCCCAACTCCGGAGGTGAGCGCATGAGGGACGACCTGCTGATTCGCGTGGCGCACTCCGTGAAGCCCGAAGCCTTCGGCACCACGTCCGAGGCGTGGGCCGCGGCCATGAACGCGGCATGGGACGGCGACGTCGACACCCCTGAGGTGCTCGAGGTCCAGCAGGCCGCCGCCTCGGCGGGTGCTTGGAACGCCGTGTACGTGCTCTCGGCCGTGGCCGGCCTGGAAACCTCGGTGCTCATCGACGCGGAAGGCACCGTGTTCATCGATTGGGGCTCACCCGGCCTCGTGCCGCTTCGCGCCCACGTTGGCGCGATGGCCCCCTTCCAAGTGTGGGTGCACACCCATCCGCGCTTCGACGCGTATTGGTCCAGCACCGACCGTCAGAGCCTGGCCAACGGGACCGGCGTCCTGCGCGAAGCCCTCGTTCTGGGATACGACGGCGTCAAGCGCGCCAGGAACCTCGGCGAAGACGAGCCGGAAGCCGAGCGCATTGCAGGCGTTCCTGCCCTCAACGCGTGGTCGCAGGAAGCGCCCACGCCCTGGCCCGCCGCGTGGCCTGCCGAGGTGAGCGCATGAGCGTCCGCGCCCCGAAAGACGACGAAGAGGCCCGTCGGGCTCGTCTCAAGGTCGCGCTTGGCGGTGGACGGAGCATCGCCGACGTGATCGAGGAAATTACCGGAGACGCCCCTGACGACGGCTTTGTGGAGACCGTGAAAGAACGCCTCAAGGCAGCGACCGTCGACGGTGAAGCCTTCGATTTGGCCGCCTTCCTTCGCGAACACGCAGCGTGGCAGGAGGCATGGCAATGAGCACCGTCCAGGTTCAGGACATGGTCGCTGAAGTGGAGGCCGTCATGCACGGGATTCCCGAGGACGAGCGCCTCATCAACGACCAGCGCTACGACGCGGAGCAGATCGGGTTGAATCTGTTCGAGTCGGTCCTGACGAATTCGAAGCACTGGAAGGTGAACGGTATGGGCGTGACGATGGAACACCCCGCCGGCGTCCGGCTTGATCTGGACGTGATGGGCTCCATGCTCATGGCGGTGCAGGAAGACGAACACCACTTGGTCATCTCCGTGGACGGCCAGCCCATCTGCGTCGCCGGAGAGGGCATCCTCCATGACGTCCCGATGTCGGATCACCTGACCACGGTGGTGCTGCTCGGCGAGGCCGGCTTTCCGGTCTCGCACACCCCCGACACGCTCTACATGCTCCATTCGCCCACGCACCTGCTCAAGGTCATGGGCGGCAACCACCTCAGCCTGAAGGAGCGGGTTTCGGCGGCGAAGATGCTGGTGGCCTACGTGCACGAAGAGGAGGGAACTGGTTTCATTTCGAACCAAGCCTTCGACCTCGCAGAGACGGGGGACTTGCCGCCTCAGGTGGAGATGGAATTGGCCCACTCCGATTTGCTGCCGCGCTTCCTGCCCGCGCTTGGCGGCAGCGGCGAGACCATGGTCAACCAATTCATCGACCTGATCGTNCGCNTGACCCGCCACCGNCCCGGACACCAATCGGACGTGCTCCAGCGCTTTGTTGACGTGCACGCACAGGCCATGCGTCGCAAGGACCAGGAACGCCTGCGCGACCAATTGCTCGCGCTGTGTGAAACCTCACGCCCAGACCTGTACCCGCTGTACGAGACCGCGGATGCCGTGCACCAAGACGCACGGGAATTCGACGCATACCACGAGCTGCACCAGGAGATCGTCTACCTCCCACCGCACCTTCGTGCGGAGCATTACGGCGCTCCGGCGGACGCCTACGCGAACGTCCACGACGTCGAGGACATCATGGATTTCTGATCAGGCGCCGGTGTAGGANGCNCGACGCCCTTCGATGAGNGCNGAGAGCCCTTCGAGCGCNTCGTCGGTNGAGAAGATGGCCTCCAGACCGTCGAGTTCCATCTGNAGCCCGGCCGNCAGGGANGTGCTTTCCGTGGCGTCGATGAGGTCGCTCGCCATNTTCAGACCGACNGGTGCAACGCGCGAGAGGAACTTCATCTGGCGNGCCACCTGCTTGTCGTCTGGNTTTTGTCCGTCAGGACNNCCGCCANCGNGGAGCGTGCCGACGTGCTCGTCGGCGTAGAAGGTCGCGGCAAAGGCAGCGACGGGGTGCTCCGCATCGCTCGGCTGACCCGGATACTTCGCTTCTGGCTTGCCTGCAGCGGCGATGTTCGCCACCGTGGCGTCGACGTCGCTGATGGGCACCAGATGGGTGAGGATGCCCAGGGCATGGGCCGTNCCGGCGTCCATCATGTTGCCCGCAAGCACCGCCCAGCGCGCGCAGGGCCGGCCCATGATGCGGGCGGGCCGCTGTGAGCCGCCCAGCCCGGGGTAGATGCCGATGCCCGTTTCGGGGAAGCGGAAAGATGAGCGTCGCGTGCCGACCCGGTAATCGCAGGCGAGAGCAAGCTCGAGTCCGCCGCCCAACGCAAGGCCAGTGGTCAGCGCAATCGTGGTNAGCGGTGAGGCTTCAATCGTGTCCANNACCACGTGNCCACCCGCGGTGAACACCTCGATGTCTGGGATGGCNTCGGCCCGGATTTTGTCGACGAAGAACTTCACGTCCGCACCTGCCACGAAGGCCTTGCCTGCCCCATCGAGGACCATNGTGTGGATGCCTTCAGCCGCGTGCACCTTGGCCACGGCTTGGCCCAGCTGGTCCACCACGGTCTCGTTGAGGGCGTTCATGGCCTCGGGTCGGTTGATGGTGATCGTCGCGATGCCGTCGTCCATGTGCACGTCGACGTAACTGAAGTCCCAACCTTCCNCACCGGCGGCTTGCCGGGTGAAGAAGTCGGGCACAGACCAGCCTCCNGCGGCCAACTCGGCGTAGGCCGATGCCATNCGGTGCGCCTCCTTGAGGCCGACGCGGTTCATCAGCTCGAACGGNCCCTTGGCCCAGCGCAGGCCAACCTTGGCTCCTCGGTCAACGTCTTCCATCGAGCAAACGTCTTCCTCCACGATTTGCGCAGCNACGCCGAAGACGACGCCAAGCAGGCGCTCACTGACCGCGGCATAGGTCGCCTCATCGTAGGCACTGTCGTCCTCGATCGGCCACATCTCGCCGGCCTCGACCAGCGCACGCAGGTTGCCGGCGCCCATGTACCGTGGTGTGTTCAGCTGCTCCGCGAGGTAATCGGTGGAGTGCAGGGCAATGGGCGGTCCGGTGAGGTTCATCAGGCCAAATGGACCGAGTCCAATGCGGAAGGCCTTGCACGCNATGGCGTCGATTTGCGCTGTGGTCGCGACGCCTTCTTCCAGCAGCAAGCAGGCTTCGTTCAGCCACGGCACGAAGAAACGGTTGACCACGAAGCCCGGACGGTCGGCACAGACGATGACCACCTTGCCGAGGGTCTTGCAGTACTGGACGGTGCGCTCGATGGTTTCAGCGCTGGTCGTCGCGGCGGGGATGACCTCCACCAGGCGGTTCTTTGCCGGGTGGTAGAAGAAATGCAGGCCAACAAANCGGTCCGGTCGACCGGTGGCCTCCGCCAGCGCGTTCACGGACAGGGACGAGGTGTTGGACGCAAGGATGGTGTGCGGCTCACAGACGTCGTCGAGGGTGGAGAAGACCGCGGTCTTGACGTCAAAATCCTCGAACACCGCTTCGATGACCAAGTCGGTGGACGGCGCCGTGTTTTCCGTGCCGACGACGCCCTTGACGCGGCCCTTGATGGCGGCCACTTCGGCTTCAGAGAAGATCCGTCGCTCCACCGCTTCTTCGAGGAAGCCGGCGATGATCCCCTGGCCACGATCGACCCAAGGTTGCTCGCGGTCTACCATTTGGACGTCGAAGCCTTCCTGTGCTGACTTTTGCGCGATGCCTGAGCCCATGTTGCCTGCGCCGATGATGGCGACGTGCTGAACAGGTTCCATGGCCCTCCGAACCAAAGGCGCTTCATCAATCAATCCACGGCCCGTCCACCGCCTTCGTNCACGAGGGCATCCAGCGCAAGGCCAAGGGCGGTGGATTGTGCGTCAAAGGANAAGCGTTGGACGTGAGCGAGCAGGGCNTCATCGGCGGGCCTTGGAACAGCGTTCACGCCTCCTTCCGTGCGTTGGGACCACGTGGCGTGGACGTCGCTNATCGCGTCAACCCAAGCGNCCACTTCGTCCACGGGCAGGCGTGACTCAACTGGAACCATGCTGCCGTGGTTCGGCATGTCGGCCACCAGCACGGGAAGACCGGCCGCCATGGCCTCGACGGGTGGATACCCGTAGCCCTCGGCGGCCGAGGGGAAGAGCAGCGCTTCACACGAAAGGCGCAACCGCTGAAGCTCGTCGTCGTCGACGCGCCCCATCAGGGTNATGCGAACGCCTGCAGCGTCCATGGCGCCGGTCAGGGCCCGACGCCCCGCATCGGTTTGCCCGCCACCNACCCGGATCAGGTGGAGGTCGTTGCGAACGTCCTCCGGACAAGCGGCCAGCACCTTGGCGAGGAAATTCATCCGCTTGCGGGCATGGTCGTTGCCGACCACCAGCACCGCACACCCGGACTCGGGCACGACGTCCGCATNCNGGGTTGGCGCGTAGCGTTGGAGGCTGATGCCGGTGGGCACGTGCGCTACGGGCACCTTGCGGAACACCTCTTGGCAGCGCTCTGCCGTGGCCTCAGAGACGCAAATCAGCACGTCGGCCCGCTTGAGGCCCCGCCGCAAACGCCTGATGTCGAGTCGGCGAATCAAGCCTCGTCGCCCGGTCCATTCCTTCATCGGGCCGTCGGCCAGGGGGATAAGGCGGGGTGCGAGGATGAAGAGGTCGTGGACGATGACGGCCTTCTTCACGTTCCGTGGNACGCGGCGAGGCACGAGGTGGGCCTGCTCTTGGTCGGTCACCAGCAGCACGAGCTGCCCGCCCTCGCGAGCGCGTTGCTTCAAGCGCTGGCGCACGCGACGTGGATGAAACCACCACCTGCGGAGCAGGCGCGTAGGGCCGCTNCCTCCGAGCGGATGGTCAACCTCGGCNCTGAGGCCCCAGCCTTCCACTTCGTTGCTGGCGAGCAAACGCACCACGCCGGCGTGCGCCGCNCCCAAACCGGTGTCTCGACCGAGGGCTCCGCCTCGAACGACGAACACCCCCCGGTCCATGCAGGGTCACCCGCACGAACCGGTTTCAAGGTGGCCCCTGTGAAGGTGCATCTCCAACACCAGATTCAAACCGTCGACCGCTCAATCGCGGTTGAGCGCCATGCCAAACCCGCCCCGCGACCTTTCGACTGGCGCCATGGACGAGGTCAAGGAACGCATNGCGTCCACCATTGANCACGGNTCCAACATCCGTGACATCTTGGCCACGCACACCGGTGACGGACCGGCCGCCATCGGTTGGGAAGTTCAGGCCGCCGTCGAAGCCTTGGACGTCTTTGGATCGCGGTGGACCATCGAAATCCTCACCGCACTGTACATCGCAGGACCCGCGCGCTTCAACCAGATGAAGACCCTCCTCGACGGGATCTCATCCCGGACCTTGTCCGACAAGTTGCGCCTGCTCGCAGACCGAGATTTGGTGATTCGAAAAGTCGACCAGGGACCGCCCGAACGCGTCCACTACATCCTCTCCGAACACGGACGCACCTGCGGTCGCCTGCTCTCGCCTCTGGTCGCACACCTGAAGATCAGATCTGGCGCCCTCCGCACCTCACGCTGAGGACGCACCTGAAGCGAGCCTTCAGATAGGATAAGGCGCGACTGTCATCCATGCCTCTGCTCCAACAATGGGTGCGTCAGCGCCCTTGGCTGGCCGCAGGTTTGGCCGTCAGCGCCACAGGCCTCGCCGGGCTGAGCGGTGGCGCCCTGGCCGCCGCAGGGGCGCTCGGACTGGCCGTGGGCGGCATCGCTGGTTCTCGGCCNATTGACGACGCCACCCATCCACTGCGTCGCCGAATCCTGAGCACTCTGGAGGACAACCCGGGGCTNTGCTACCGTGAACTCCAGCAAAGCTTGGGCGCGGCCAACGGCACGTTGCGCCACCACCTCGATGTGCTCCAAGGCAGTTCACGCCTGACCGTAATGCACGTCAACGGGCGCACCTGCTACTTCGCAGGACCCCCC
>NZMM01000004.1 GCA_002694585.1 Methanobacteriota archaeon | reverse complement strand
CCCTTCCTGTTCCGCCACTTCTGGCTCGGCATCGACACGCGCTGGCCCGCCGGTGGTGACATGGGCGTCATGATCGTCCGGATCATCAACGACGGCCCCATCACGCTCCCGATGATGCGCATGCATCCTCCGGTTCCCGAGGGCTGGACCTCCGATCCAGAACTCATTGACGTGCCCAGCATCGCTCCAGGCGGCAACCTTCCTGTTCGCTTCGAAATCACCGCAGACCGCCGGTACGGTGCAGACGAGATTCCGCTGGCCAGGAAGCTGGCCCTCGCCGTCGGCTACGAGATGCGTTCCGGTGACATCGTGTGCACGGTGCGTGCCCAAAACCGTTCCATGGAACCCTTGGTGGACGTCCTGATTGACCCGTGGTTCCCACCGGGTTACACGTCTGACGCTCTTCCCATGCTGCCACGCCTCGAACCCGACGAGGTGGCTCACATCCGCATGCCACTCCGCATTGACATCGGCGGACCGCGCGACGGTCCGTCCTCCAACTCCACCCCCGGACGCCGGGGGGGAAAAACACACACAACATGAGGTGAACAAGAAATGAACAACGAACGAAACGAAACGCGCGATAACGCCGCAGCGATCGGGATTGGTGCGATGATTGTCTTCATCGCCCTCATCCTGGTGGCGGCGGTGGCGGCGGCGGTCATCATTCAGACCGCTGAGAAGCTGCAACAAAACGCCCAGTCTGCGGGTGACGACACGCAAGAACAGATGTCCACGAAGGTGGTCCTGCTCTCGACCGTCATTTGGGACGATACCGTCGGTGCCGGGGTGCTCTTCAGCACCTTCGAACTGGCTGCTGGAAGCAACCCAGTGGTGCCCGGTGACGTGTCCTTCACCGTCGTCTGCGACGACGGCGCGGGCGGGACGGCCTTCGCCGCCGGGAACTTCGGTGGCTCGACGGTCCACACCGGTGACGGAACCGGTGGCGCTCTGGCTGCCCTCGATCCAGGAACCACCTACGTGGTGCAGATGGACATCTCCAACTGTGACCCCGCAGCCAACACCGCACACGTCCTTGTGCTGAGCGTCGTGGGTGGCGGTCAGACCTACGAAGAACTCCAATACGGAAGCGACCCGAGTGTCGGGGACGTCGTCGTCTGAGGTGATTACCATGAAGAACACGAACATGAAGAACAACAACACGCAAGAACAGGACACCATGGCCGCGATCGGCATCGGTGCGATGATCGTTTTCATCGCGCTGATCCTCGTCGCTGCCGTGGCCGCTGCGGTCATCATTCAGACCGCGGAGAAGCTCCAGCAGAACGCCCAATCGACCGGTGAGGACACCACGGACGAAATGTCCGGCAAGGTGCAAATCCTCAACGTCTTCGTCAACGACGGTGCAACGTCGTACGAAGTCTACTTCCGCCTTGCTGCGGGCAGTGACGACACGGCCGACACCGGCATCCTGTGGCAGGTCTCCTGCGACGATGGCGCGGGCGCTTTCCAGTACATCGCCGGTGATTTCAGCGATGTCAACGGGAACGTGGTTGACCTGGGCGACAACACTGCTTCTGACGTCGACGACGTCGAGGCCGGTGTTGCCTACCGGTTTACCCTTGACGCGACCAACGCGGCTGGCAACGATTGCGGCCCTGACGCGCTGTTCAACAACAACGTCAAGGCCACGCTGTACATTCACGTCGTCGGCGGCGGTACGACCTATGACATCCTCAAGGTCAACGACGCCACCGAAGGCGCTGTGGTGGTCTGATCCGCTCTGCGCCCTGATGCCCCCCGGCAACGGGGTGCAGAGGAGGCATCACCATGGCATGGCCATTTGGTGGCGGTGCACGGGCAGCGACGGACGATGACGCTCAGGCGACCGAAGGTCACCTGAAGCTCCTCTCGAACGTCCCGATCGAGCAGGTCCCCCACCCTGAGGAGGGGGAGTTGTCCGAAGAGGACGCTTGGACGATCCGTCCTGGCCCAGCACGCGCCAAACTCAACAGCATTGGCAGCGTTCCATCCACGACCCAAGCGCTGGCGCCTTCGGCACCGGCACAGGTCAACGCGACCGTGGACACGTCCGGCCTCGAGCGGCTCATCAGCACCCGCCTCGACATGGTCGAAGACGTGCTCCGCATGGTCGAGACCCGCGTGGACGAAGCGATGGTGTCCGGCCCGACCGTGACCTTCAGCGATGAAGGCGAGGATGCAACGGACATGGAAGCCATGAGCGGCGACGTGATCATCACGGCGTCCGGGGAGCGCATCCCTGCCGGCGACGGGGCCTCACGCCTCAAGCCGGACGACGAGGCGCCCCTCGTGGAGCTCTACGAAGCGCAAGCGCTGGCTGCGAACCCCTTCCTGCGTGCACCTGACGGCCTTGGTGGCGCGTCGGGTGACCGCATTGGGGCACCGACGGTCGCCGCCCTCCTGCTCGATCACATGACGGGCATGGCGGCGTCCAGCTTCACGCAGAAGGCGATGGACTCAGGCATGCTCAGTCCGGACGAAGGCCGTCAAGTGATGGCCATCGTGCAGTTGGCTGAACCCGGGGAAACCGAGGCCGCTTTGGCGGATCACCTCCCGAACCGGGCCCTGCTGTCCTTCTCCGCCTTGGTCAGCGCATGGCGCAACCAAGCGCAGCGCGCTGCAGCAGCAAGCAACAGCATGAGGTCGTGAAGGCATGAGCGCGTCGACGGGCATCGGTGGATTGGTGGTGGGGATGGCCATGCTGGCCGTCTTCGTCATCTTCGTCGGTACCCTCGACGCTCGACTTGCCACGCACCTTGATGTCACGGAACCGGGGGAACCACCTCCACAGATGTCCTTCGTGGACGCCAACGTGGACACCAACGGTTTGGTCGACATCAGCATCACCACAAACGGCAGCGGTTACGTGGCCGGGGATCAGATCCTCGACGGCACGACCGTGGTCGGCAGCGTGACCGAAGTGGACGCAAGCGGTGGCCTGGTGGCCGTCAGCGTAGCCATGGAAGGGAACAGGGATTTCACCTCATCCCCAACCCTGACCATCAGCTCCGTTGGCGGCTCCACCGGAGCCGTCTCAGCCGTCCTCGGCAGCGTGGTGCACGCGAACGTGACCAACCTCGGCAGCACCGTGGTCCCCTTGAACGAGGTCTGGGCCTTCCTCGACGGCGAGAACGTCGAGCGCGTGCCCGATCTCATCGTGGCCGAACCCATCGGCAACAACCTGTACTCGGGTGAAACGATGTGGGTCATGTGGCTTGAAGGCTCGACGACGGCCTGGGAGCGCCTTGCGCTTTCGGTCGGCGAAACGACCGTCGTGACGGAACTGGTGTGAGGTGAGCACATGGCAGACGGCGGTGCAACCTCGTTCATCATGCTCGTCACCGCCTTGCTGGTGGCCGGCAGCGTCAGCACCTTTCTCATCGCAGAATGGGGTGAAGTGGCGCGGTCCATGGAAATGGAACGCCGGGCTCAGGCTATCGACGCGGAAACCGACGTCAGTTTGGCCGGCGATCCCGGTCACGTGCGCTACAGCCTCACCGGTCAAATCCAATTTTACCTGATGAACTCAGGCACCTCGGTCCTCGACGACAGCACCCTCGTGGTGTTGGTGGACGGCGTCCAGCAAACCGCCAACGTGACCACGACGGTCATGAACGGTGGCGATTGGTCCGCCGGTGAACTCCTTCAAGTTCAGGTGGTGGACAACACGCTGACCTACACCAACAACACCGAAGTGGTGCTGACCGTCGTGGTCTCCTCTGAATTCGTCAGCAACGTGCGCGGCACGGACACCTTGGATGCGGAGGTGAGGCTCGTTGTCTGAGCACGCACCAAAGCCCGTCGAAGACGGCTTCCCCTTCGGTGTGGAAACCGATTCATTGGCGGATTCCATGGGACTCCACCTCCCGAACCGGTCGCTCTACCTCATCCAAGGCACGGTCGGTTCTGGCAAGTCCCTCGTCTCGCAACGTCTCGTCCACGGCATGCTGGAAAACGGCTGCAAGATCCTCGTGGTGACCACCGAGTTGACGACCCGCGGCTGGATTGAACAAATGGAATCCATCGGTTACGGCGTGACCGAACCGCTCACGGAAGGGCGCCTCACGGTGTTCTCACGCTACGGGACCATCGCCGAGCCGGTGCCCGATGTCTCGCTCTACGATGTGTTCACCTCACCCGCCATCGAAGAAGCGGACGTCATCGTCTTGGACACCGCGAGTTCGATCATGCCCGAGTTGCACAACGACACCGAACGTGTCGCCATGATGCAGCGCTTGCGCGAAGTCGTGTCCGACGGTCGCTCGATTCTGCTGACGGTTGATCCCGAAGAAACGGACGCGAAGGCCTTGCACATGCTGCGCAGCAGCTCTGAACTCGTGCTTGACATGAGCACCGCCCTCATCGGCGGAGACATCAAGCGAAGCCTGACCGTGACCCGTTTCCTGCGGGCGGCCGGTCCGGTGCAGACCAACATCGGTTGGCGTGTCGAGCCCAGCATGGGCTTCATCGTCGACATCACCGCGGTGAGCTGAGGAGGAATTCACGATGGCCGACGAAGAGCTGAAGTTCGCCAAAGGCGATCTGGCCAGCGTCATGGCGGCTCATCCGCACGTTGCGGAATGGGTGCGCGACTTCGAAGCGCGGTACGGCTCGAGGCCCACCTACTACGGTCCTTTGGACCGTGACGCCAAGAAGCAGCGTCCGCTCAACCTCATCTACATCACCAAGGAGCCCATTTTCGTCCACATCTACGAACCGAGTGACGACGAGGACGATGCCGGTCAAATCCTCTGGATCGGCCTCGAGCCGCAACTCACCGAAGAGGAAGAGAACATCCGCCGTGAACTCGTTGAAGTCCTCCTGCAGGAAGCCCCCGCTGCGCCAAACTTCACCACCGACGATGAATTTGAGGGCATCCTTTCCCAGATGATCGACCGCTACACGGTGCTCCGTCAGGACCTGCCTGTTGGCCCCCGCCGTCAGGGCCGCATGTGGGACATCCTCGGCCTCGAGGACAAGCGCCTCGCCGTTGACGAAGCGCAGCGCCAGCGCCTCCGCTACATCATCATCCGCGACCTCATTCGCAACGGACCCTTGGAGCCGCTGCTGTCCGACGAGATGCTGGAAGACATTCACTCGGTGGGTCTGAAGTACATCCACATGGACCACAAGGTGTTTGGGATGGTCACCTCGAACATCCGCTTCCGTGAGCGCGAGGTGCTCGCTCGCTACCTCAGGGCCATGTCCGAGCGCATCGGCCGACCGGTGTCCGACAACAAGCCCATCATCGACGGCGCCCTGCTCGACGGCTCCCGTATCAACATCATTTTCTCTGACGACGTGTCCATGCTTGGCCCGTCGTTCACCATCCGCAAGTTCGCAGAGGAGACGATTTCCATCGTCCAGCTCATCAAGTGGGGCACGATGAGCGCGCAAGTTGCGGCGTACGTCTGGATTTGCCTCGAATACGGCATGTCCGTCTTGGTGTCCGGAGAGACGGCGTCAGGAAAGACGACCACACTGAACGCCATCCTCCCCTTCATCGACCACAACGTGAAGATCTACTCAGCTGAAGACACGCCTGAAGTCAAGGTCAGCCACAAGATCTGGCAGCGCCTCGTGACGCGTGATTCGAAGAACGAGGACAGCCGTGTCGAGATGTTCGACCTGCTCAAGGCCGCCCTGCGAAGCCGCCCTCGCTACATCATCATCGGTGAGATCCGTGGTGTGGAAGGCGCCACCGCCTTCCAGGCCATGCAAACGGGTCACCCCGTTATCGCGACCTTCCACGCATCGTCCATCGTCAAGATGATTCAGCGTTTCACCGGCGACCCGATCAACGTCCCCATTCGCTTCTTTGACAACCTGAACTTCGCGCTCTTCCAGGAAGTGGTCGAAGCACCGGGTGGCGGCATCGCCCGTCGCATCACGGGTGTGGACGAGGTCATTGGCTACAACAAGCACAGCGACGGTGTGCTGACGCGTGGCATGTTCGAGTGGGACCCCGTCAAGGACAAGCACTACTTCCGCGGTATGTTCCAATCGCACCTGCTCGAGAACAAGATTGCCGCCATGGCCGGATTCTCGAACAAGCGTGACATCTACGACGAGCTCGAGCGCCGTCGTCAAGCCATTCAAGACATGGCGGACCGGGACTTGACGCACTATGACGACGTTTTCGGCTTGTTGAACGTCTACTATCAGAGCGGTTGGGATGCGTTCCGATCGGCGGTCAACACGTGGGTCAGCGTGAACGACCGTTGAAGGGGGCATCACGATGGAGCGCATGCCGATTTGGCACATCGCCCTCCGCCGGCTCGAAATGCCGTTTCCGCGCTACCTTACCTTCTTTGTCGGCGGTGCCGCCTTCGTCGGACTGACCAGTGCCTTGGTGCTCATTTTCTCGACGGGGGGCTTCACCGACGGGGCGCTTTTCTCGGGATTGGCCGGCATCACCTTGCTGATCACGCTGCCCCTCATTCTCGCGGGTTCCGCCGCTGTGTATCCGCTGCTCGAGGTTCAACGTGCTGCCAACCGTATTGAGAAAGAAATGCACATGTTCATCACGCGCATGGGCATCTTGTCGCTGGGTGAAGTTGGCGCCCAATCGATGTTTGACATCCTGAAACAGATGCGCGACTACGGTGAACTGGCCAGCGAGGTCAAGCGCATCGAGACATTGGTCGACAAGTGGCACACCGCTCTGCCAGAGGCGGCCCGCATCGTGGCGCAACAATCGCCTTCTCCCCTGTGGACGGATTTCCTTGACCGGATGGCTTTCTCCATCGAGGCAGGCCAACCCATTGACGAGTTCATGCGCTCTGAACAGGAGACCGTGGCCGAGCAGTACACCACCCTCTACGACACGCGCCTTGAGAGCGTGGACACCATGCAGGAAATCTACGTCTCCATGGTCACGGCGGGGTTGTTCGGATTGGTCATCGCCGGCATCCACCTCGTGCTCTTTGAGGTCGGCTCCGACAGCGACACGCCAATCGAGGTGGCCAGCCGGCTCCGCTTCCTGATCCTGGCGTCCCTGTTGTTCATCTTGGTCAACATCGGTGCCGTGTTCGCCTTCCGGGCCACCATTCCCGACGATGCCACCTTTGCGCGTGATGAACTTGAGACGCCGTTCCGCATCAACGCGCGACGTGCGCTGCTCGCCTCGGGTGCGGTGACCCTTGGCTTGCTGTTCTTGACCAGCATTGTGGTNGTCATCTANTGGAGCGCCATCGGTGAAGGCTGGGACAAGTATGGCCTGCTGTTGCTGGCCATTCCACTCACGCCGATGCTGATTCCTTCATCGCTCATCATGCGTGAAGAGCGGCAAGTGTTGCGCCGGGACGAGACCTACCCTGACTTCATTCGCGCATTGGGCGGGACCGCCCAGGCCCGTTCATCGGAACCGTCGGCGACCATCAAGGCCCTCCGAGGCATCGATTTCGGTTTGCTGGATTCGTCCATCGACCGCCTCGAGAAGCGGCTTTCCACCCGCATCAATTCCGACCGCGCCTGGGATTACTTCAACGCCGACACCAACTCTGCTGTCATTTCNAGGTACACGCGCATCTACATCGAAGGGTCGCAATCCTCCGGCCAACCGGCTCAAACCGCGGAAATGGTGTCACGGTCGGTCGGCAACCTGCTGTCGCTGCGCAACCGCCGTTCNCTCTCGGCCAACACCATGTGGGGCGTNGCCATCGGTCTNCTCATCGCCAGCGTGACGTCGCTCAACGTGACCATCGCCATCGTGCTTCAGTTGGGTGAGGCGGTCGCGGGCGTGGCTTCNGGCATCACCGACAACGCCGACGTTTCTGCGCTCGCTGATTTNGGAGCAGGNATTGCGNTNCCNATCATGGAAGATTCGTCTTCGGTGGACACGAACATTCGCATGTTCAAGATCATCGTCTCCGTGTTGATCCTTGGCCAAGTGACCGCTGTCTCCCTCATCGCCACGCGCTTGCGGGGTGGTGGCCTGACCAGTGCTTTGGGCCAAGCCATCCAGNTGNTGTGGGTGGCGGGCATTGCATCGTTCATNACGGCNGTGTTGCTTGAGCGCGCCTCGTCGGTCTTCGGCATCGGCTGATCAACGNCGTCGAGCCTTGGCGTTCATGCGACGTTCTTCTTCGATGCGTTTCTTCGTGGCCGCCCAACTGCAGATGGGGCACGTGGACAGGTCATGCCATCGCGCAGGGCAATGCTCCCGTCCAAAGAAGATGATTTGCAGGTGCAGGTCGTTCCAGTTCTCCTTCGGAAAGACGGCTTTGAGGTCCCGCTCCGTTCGCTCGACGTTGGTCCCGTTGGAAAGTCCCCAGCGAGCAGCAAGCCGGTGGATGTGGGTGTCAACCGGGAAGGCGGGCACACCGAAGGCCTGAGCCATGACCACGCCTGCGGTCTTGTGGCCCACGCCNGGGAGGGCNTCCAACGNNTCGAAGNTGGCAGGGACCTNNCCGTCATGGTGCTCNAGAAGCATCTCCGAGAGCCGCTTGATGTTCTTGGCNTTCGTNGGTGCGAGACCGACGTAGCGGATGAGGGACTGGATGACCTCCACGTCCAAGGCGGCCATGGCCGCTGGCGTCGGTCCTGCNTCGAACAACGCCGGNGTGACTTCGTTGACCTTCAGGTCCGTGGTTTGGGCGGACATCAGGACCGCGATGAGAAGTTCGAAGGGGTTCCTGTGGTCCAACGGAACAGGGGTCTCCGGATACATGTCATCGAGCATCGACTTGATGCGGATGGCTTTCTCTGCTCGCTTCATGGCCCTTGCCCCACGCCAAATCCTGCTCGACTCGTGAAATCTACGTCGGCCCGTTCTTTAAATACGGGTGGTCGGTCNCCNCGTCCATGACCACCGATGAAGAGCGCCTGACTGTGGTGAACGTTGTTGCGAGCACCCGCGTTGCCGAAGAACTCGACCTGCCCGACATCGCCATCCAACTCAACTGTGAATACGAGCCCGAACAGTTCCCCGGTGTCGTGTACCGTGTCGTTGACCCGAAGCTCGCCATCCTCATGTTCCGCTCCGGTCGTGCCGTGTGCACCGGTGGAAAGGACGAACAGAACATTCAGACCGGCATCGAGCGCATGATCGCCGACCTCCGCGCCGCGGGCATCACCACGTGGGAAGTTGAGGACGTCGAGATTGAGGTCCAGAACATGGTGGCCACCTACGCCCTCCATTACCCTGTGGACTACGACGGCAAGGACAAGTTCACCGGCGAGCCCCTCGCCGACGCACCCCGCAAGTTGAACCTCAACCACCTCACCTTCCACCTGCCCTTCGACAAGGTCGAGTACGAGCCGGAGCAGTTCCCTGGTCTGATTTACCGCCTTGATTACCCCAAGGTCGTCTGCCTCATTTTCGGCAGCGGCAAGATGGTGATCACCGGCGCCCGCCACAAGGACGAGATCCTTGAAGCGGTCGAGATCATCAAGGACGAACTNGCTGACTTGCTCTGAGCGTGACGCTNTTGCGTCGCAACATGGCCACGCTNGTCTATGTGCTCCACGTTGTTGTNCTTGCNTANGGCGCNCTGGGCTGGATGCTGCCCATGCCCGGCCCCGNCATCCACCTCGCCTTTTTGCTCGCGGTCCGCTACCATTGGCACGTGACCGGTGGATGCGTGCTGACCGAATGGGAGAAGCATTACCTCGGGATGCCNCCGGAATCGGACCGCCATTTCACNCGGGATCTTTTGCGAAGNATCGGNTTTCGCCACATCGACGACGAGGGNGCCTACAAGGTCCTCACTGCGGGCCTCGGAGCCTTTGCGGCCATGGACACGGTGTTCATCGCTGGCGCCCTTTTCGGGGCGTTCAATTAAGGGCAGAAGCGCACCTCNCGGNGCATGAACGCCCCGCGCNCGGCCGTCTGCCTGCTTCTGCTCGGCATTTTTCTCTCGGCGTTGCTTTCACCGATGGTNCAACCTCCAGCATCGNCAACGGTCCTCGAGGGCATGACGTCTCCTGCTCAGTCGTCTGGAACAGCCTCCGTTGATGAGGTTCCAACATGGCGCGTCGGGGACGAGTGGGTGTACGCCACTGGATTTGACGTGGCCACCCTCATCGCGAACTCTGGCGTCTCGGCAAGCGTNAGCACGCTTTCGGGTGACACGACGATGGTCATCGAAAGCATTGGACTTGAACCGATGAACGACGCTTCGGCCACGAACGTCGTGGCCTACACGATGAGCATCGATGGCGATTTTACCTCTGGGAACAGNGGAGCAAGTTTCAACGGCGTTTCAGGCAAACTCGACATTGAGTACCAGGGCATTGACGTGCTGCGGGCCTCGGACATGGCGACCATCGATTCGAGTTTCGACCTCAAGGTCGAATTCGCCCCGTTCAACTTGGGTTTCCTCCGCTTCACCATCGCGGACTTGACCTTTGATACCGAGTACTCACCGGCGAAAGAAAACCGTGACCACCCGGTGCGCTCAGGCGACAATTGGTCGCACGCCTACACGGCCACGACCACCGTCAGCGGTTCCTCGGATTACTTCGACCCGAGCGAGTTCGACACGAGCACCCAGGAAAACACCACCTGGGAAGTGACCGATTCTGGCGTCCCCACGGCGCAGGACGGGTACTCCGTGGCGTACACCGGCTGCGACGACTCCTACAAGATCAACCAGTGGAACACCACCGGCTCAGCCACCGGGTTCGAATGGTATTGTCCCGCGGTCCGTGGGCCTTCTTGGATCCGCATCCAACAATCGGCCGGCTTCCAAATCGACTGGACGCTGAAAGAATACATCCCAGAGGACTCCTACAACGTCGTCAATTCTGGCGACCCCGGTGCCCGCTGCACCACGCTGGAATTGAGCGGACAGTACCCTGCGTACCTGCCGTCGAGCACGGTGAACATCGACGTCGATTACGTCATCACCCCCGCGGCGTATTCCGCGTGTTTCTCTGACCAAGTCAACCGGTACGATTCGGCCTACATGGAATACAGCATCGCCGGAACGACCGGTTCGGTGAATTTCGACACCACGTCGAGTCCTTCCACCACCCAAGAAAGCCGCTGGAGCGGCATCGCGTGCTGCACGTATACCGTGCCGACGGTCACGGACGGCTCGCCAGCCAACGACGACCACTCCAGCGACGGCATCGTGGCCTTTGACGCACAGAACGGCGTGGTGGGCGTGTACACCGTCGTGGTCGACCTCAGCATCGTAGGCGTGGACCTCTTGCCGTTGGAGAACGGCATCGTGGTCGACCGCACGCGTGACGGCGTCACAACTCGGCTTGGCCCAGGTGACATGCTGGCGGGCATCGACGGTGACGACATCGAAATGACGGTCCTCATCGCCAACCGTGGCATCCTCGACGTGGGTGGGAGCAACCCCATCGCCACCGCATGGTGGAACGGTACCAATCCTTCCACGAAATTGCAGTCGGGCCCTGTCGGCGCCTACGGGCAAACCGGCCTGACGTTCAGCTTCCAAGTGGCCTCGGCCGACATCGGCCAGCCCACGGCGGTCGAAGTCCTCACCGATGCCTCGGCGATCGGCGCCACCGACGGGAACGCGTCGAACGATTTCCTGTCGATTCCCTTCTTCGTGGGCACCCTGCCCACGGCGAACCTGACCTGGGAAGAGGGGCGATCCACCGGCGAAGAGGTGCTGATTGACGCCTCGGGAAGCTTCGACGAAGACGGCGGTGACGTGCGCTGCGTCTTTACCGTGGTCAACTCGCTCGGAACCCAGACCGGACTTGAGGAAGACGACTGCACCCTCGCATGGACGTGGAACGACGGCGG
>NZMM01000003.1 GCA_002694585.1 Methanobacteriota archaeon | reverse complement strand
TGTCGACGCCGAGACGTACACCACGATGCGCGAATTGATTCTCGACACGGGAGGCGTCGAAGACCTTCACCTGTTGAAGACCAAGACCGTGGGTGGACGCATCTTTGCCGAGGCACACGTGCAAGTTCGGCCAACGCTTTCTGTGACGCAGGGCCACGAAATCGCACACCGTGCCGTCGACCGCGTGATGGAGGCCATTCCGTTGCTGCAGGACCTGACCGTTCACGTCGACCCAGAGGACGATCGAGAGGATGCTCCACCCCTACCAAACGGTCACGAGATCGAACGCGCCGTGCACGGCGCATGGGAGGAGGCAACGGGAGAGGCACCCCAGGACCTGACCCTCCACCTGCTGGTGGAAGCCACGACGGTGGTGCTGGTGTGTTCCTCAAATCTGGATGAGGACGCGATTGAACGAGGCAAGGCTGCGGTCCTTGCCGCAAATCATGTGAACGGTGTCCAGGTGTTGTCTCCGCGATGATCACGCNGTCAGCGCTTCGGCCATGGACCAACCGCACCATGCCAAGGCTGGGCAACCCACGAGCGTGGTGAGCACGTATCCGACGGCCAAATACCGCTCACCGCCATCAACCAAGCGCAGCACCTCGACCGCGAAGGNGGACATCGTCGTGAAGGCGCCAAGCAGGCCGGTCCCCAAGGCAAGGGCCTGTTCCCTGCTCAGCACCGCTTCGGCCAGGAGGACCGTCATGGCGCCAAGCAGAAGCGAGCCAAGGAGGTTCACGCCCAGGGTGCCCCAAGGCACCCCTTCCGCATCGGGTGATGGCGCCACGCTCCAACGAAGCACGGCGCCGCATGCACCACCCACCGCGACGAGGACCACGGGGGCGACCATGCCTCTGGGAAGAACCGACCAAGCATCAAGCCTCGTGCCGCTTTGTTGAAGGCGGAGGCTTTGATGGCCCAACATGGCCCGCATCCACTTCTTGACCGGAAATGAAGGGAAACTTGCCGAAGCTGTGCACCACCTTGCACCCCTCGGNCATGAGGTGGTGCACNTNTCCGTGGACGGCATCGTTGAGCCTCAAGCCGAGGATTTGGAAACGGTTGCTCGGTCAAAACTCGAGCAAGCCAAAGCCCACCTCCCCCATCCTGGCGATTGGTTGATGGTCGAAGACGCTGGACTCTTTGTCGAAGCCCTGGACGGGTTCCCTGGCGTCTATTCGTCCTACGCGCTCAGCACCTTNGGCAACCATGGCCTGCTCCGTCTGTTGGATCACCTGCACAGCGAAGACCTCCATGTGGAGGCAGGCTTGCGCCGTGCAGAATTCAAGGCCGTGGCCGCGTTGATGACGCCTGAGGGCCTCTTCATCGGGGAGGGTTCGTGCGTTGGCCGCATCGCTCCCGCCGTGGACGGGGAGNGTGGATTTGGATTCGATCCGGTGTTCATTCCANGGGACCTTGACCTCGCGGGCGAGCCCACCGAAATCGGTGTGCAGGGTGAGGTATCCACACATGGTCGCACCTTCGCAGCCGTGGACATGGATCTGAAAGGGAAGTTCAGCCACCGAACCCGCGCGTTGATGGATCTGCTGACCCAACTCGGCCCCGCCGAGTGAGCGGCACCAGCGTCATAAGCACAAGCCAACACTGAGGGTTGAGGCACATGAGGACACTCCGCATGCTCGTGGGACTTCTGTTCCTCGGGGTGTTGGCCAGTTACCTCCTTTTGGCCGGAGAATTGGTCGAAGAGGCTCAATGGGGCACCGTCGGTGCCCTCGGGGTCCTTGGCTTGGCGTGGGTCCGCCTCGGCGGTACGCCGCGCCCGCAAGCCGNGGCTCAACCCGCCAAAGCCGCGGTGNCNTCAGCCAGTCCAGAAGCCGTCACAGAAACAACATCGGACGAGGCCTCTGAGACACCTGCACCTGTTCGCGCTGAATCGCCNGCCACCATGGCGGAACGCAAGCGCATGAAGGTNCAGGCCGCGAAGGCCGCACAAGCCGAAGCCCTCGCCGCTCAGGAAGCCGAAGCGGAAGAGGCGCATGGCCCGATGATCGAAGTCGANGTGGAAGAGGTCCACGTCGCNCAGGAATTCGTGGTCGAGGTGACCGCCGACTCCGTGGAAGACGCGGACATCGCCGTGACCGTCGAGGAGCGCCGCGAGCGCCATGCGGCGGTTCGCGAGCGCATCGAAGCACGGCGCAGAGGCCGGATGGCGGAAATCCGTGCCGCGACGGTTCGCATGTGGGAAGAAGCCGAAGCACGCGAGGACCTCGTGGCCCTGCTCCGAACGCCCGACCACGGCTTGCACGTCTACGACCTTCCGGAGCATCCAGAGCCAGGCCGGCCCTACGGCGCAACCTTCGTTCGGCTGGATGAGGCCCGCGTGGTCAAACTCCGTGTCCCGCTCGACGAAGGCTTCAGCAGCAGCGCCACCAACGAACCTGAGCCGCTCCCTGAACTTCCCCCGCTCCCTGCTCCTGGCGAGTTGCCGCCCCTTGGGGACCTCCCGCCGCTTCCAGATCCCATCGAAGCACGCTCAGATGCGCTGGCCGCGCTCGCGCCCAGCGACGACTGAACGTCGTCAGGAAACCTTCTTTTTGTGAAGTGTTGAGGCCCGGCACTCGTCTTGATGCGCCCTGTGCATGCGCTCCGTCCACGTCAAGGCGTTGGACGGTGAATCTAACATGATTCAACATGATAGCAACATGTTTAAGTGTCCCGGCGGTCAGGCTCTACCATGGCGCAGCCCATCTGACCCTCCAAAGCCGGATCGAGCCTGCTGGCCACGAGCCAGCTCTGGCCACCGGCATAGGAGAAGAACAGATTATGGGAAGCAGAATCGGAAAAAAAGAACGGCGTGCGCGCCGTTCACGACGCGACAACATGGCCCGTGGTGCCAAGGAACCACAGCACGAGATGACCTACTCCGAGCGGGTCAAAGCCTCCAGCAAAGGCGGATCCCTCGGGAAGCGCATGAACGCCAGCAAGCGCCGGCAACGGACACCGACCGTGTCCCGCGCCCCGCGCCTCTGCTGCGCGACCGACGCGGCTCGAGAGGAGGCCACGGCACGGATGCTCGCGGACCTCCGCGACGCACGCCTCGACCGGAGCTGGGTCAACGGTGCATGGAAAATGCAAGCGCCAACATGGTTTCTTCGGAAGCACAAGCGGCATCTCCATCACTTGCCTGACGACGTTCGGGTGAAACTGAACCTGCGCTGAGGCGCACGTTCAGATCGGGACTTCGCGTCCCGTGGCCGCGACCTGGGGTCCTGCGGGGCCTCAGGTCGCCTCAATCATGCGTCCATTTGGGGGTTTCACGGCTCAAGAAAGCCTCGACACCGATGGCAGTGTCGGCGCTGTCGAACAGCGCTGAGAAGGCGTCCAGCTCGACGATCAAACCGTCGCTCAGCGATGTTTCCATGCTGGCGCGCATCGTGGCTTTGGCCACCCTCATCGTCGCGGCAGACTTGCTGCCGATGGTACGGGCGAGCGCGAGCGTGCGCTCCATGACGTCCTCGGCAGGCACCACGTGGTTCACCAATCCGATGCGATGGGCTTCCGTTGCGTCGATCATCTCGCCGGTAAACACCAGTTCCATGGCTCGACCAAGCCCCACCAAGCGGGCCAAACGCTGGGTTCCGCCGCCGCCGGGCATCAGACCGAGGTTGATCTCTGGGGTGCCGAAGCTCGAACGGTCGCTGGCGACGCGAAGGTCGCAGGCGACCGCCACCTCGCATCCACCGCCGAGGGCAAAACCGTCGATCATGGCGATGGTCGGCTTGCTGATGCCCCAGATGGCTTCCCACCCGTTGTCGGCAAAGATGGGGTAAATCTCCTCGCTGCTCTTGCCTGCAAACTCCGAGATGTCGGCCCCGGCCACGAAGGCGTTTGGTTTGGGACGGCGCCCTTCCGGTGCGGGGCCCGGTGCAGCACCAGTAAAGATGACGCAGCGGACGTGCCCCTGCGTTTCGACCTCCTTCGCATAGGCCTTGATGGCGCTCATCACGTCCTGATTGAGGGCGTTCAATTTGTCTGGGCGGTTGATGGTGACCAGGGCGATGACGCCTTCATCGTCGGAATCTGAAGCGACGGGGAGATGTTCGACAAGCAGCACGTCTTCGGCCATGCTGCCCCCACGCGCCGCCCCCTCAAGAGCGCACCGACGACGCCAAGCACGCCGAACGTTCAAGTCGTTCACCCGAAGGCAAGGGCGTGGAAGGCGTCTACCTGACGTGGATGATCAGCGCGCTCGCGCTGGGCGTGGTGCTTCTTCCCGTCTATGCACCGCCATGGAGCCGCTTGACGCTCTCAGGCTTCGTGGATTTCATCCGTCGGTATTGGGTGCACGTTCTTCTGTTGTTCATGATTTACAACGCGAAGGACTTCCTCGATCAGGTGGATCGCATCCTGATGGCCAACACCAACCTCGACATGACGGCATGGATTTACGCCATCGAAGGCGACTTGGTCTTGCGGATTCAAGAGGCGTTCGAAGCCAGGTGGTTGTCCATCGCCTTGACCCACTTCTACGTGGCAGGATTCATGTTCATCTGCTACGTTTCCGTGTTTTACGTCGCGTACTTTGACGACCGCTGGATGGCCGACCGCATCGTGCTGTCCATCGCGTGGGTCTACATTTTGGCCGTGCCCTTCTACCTCTTCTTCAACGTCCGCGTCACGGGGGATGTCATCCCAGGCATGGAGACCATCGCCTACGATTTGACCCCTGAAATTGCGGATTGGTTCCGCCGCATCGATCCCTTCACCAACGGGATGCCTAGCCTGCACATCGGCATCCCGTTTGTCGTGTGGCTGTGCCTGCTTCGGTACGACGAAGACCGCCGGTGGAACCGCTACCGCCACACGGTCTTGCTCTACACCGTGGTCACCGCGTTCACCATCCTGTACCTCGGCATCCACTGGATTTCCGACATCGTCGGAGGCCTGCTCATCGCTGCAGGAGCGGTGGCCATGACCGAGCGAACCGTGGGCTTCGTNTGGCGCATTGGCGACGAGCGGACCATGAACGCGCGCCTNGCCTCGCTGCTGACCCAACCCCGGGTCGCCCTNANCGCCCTCATTGCACCCGTTACGACACAGCTCAAGCGGTTTCGAACGCCTGGAGCCCGTGAATCACGGTTGGGGCTTGGCGTGGTGCTGTTCCTGGTGCTCTTGGTCGTGACCTACGATTTGACGCACCAAGCGCTGCCGGCCGGCGGCATTGAAGCGCCCGAAGGCGCCGCAGCCGCGGACGGTTGGGTGGCGACCATGGACAACCGTAGCGGCGTGCATACGGTGGTCCTGAACGACTTGTCAACCCCCGACGTGGTCATCGAGGTCGCGCAACCAAACATGACGGAAGGCGACCTGGTCGCGCTTGACGGTCGACACGTGGTGATGGCCAACGCCTCGGTGATCCGCACCGTGAGAACCGACGCCCCACAAACGATCACCATGGAGACCACGATTGATGACAAACCTTCCATCCTGACCCTCGCCGACGGACCTCAGGGCACCGTGGTGCTGGCGGTCATCAACGGCACGTTGCACGGCTGGACGATGTTGGGCGAGGACGCCATGCTTCCCGCTCAGGCGTCAGGCGTGATTGCACTGGTCACCAACGGGGCGGAGTTGGCGTGGGCGACGGAAGACCGGCCGCTTGACGTCCGCATGGCTCGCCTGGGGACCAGTGGGGCATTGACCGTCCCGCTCAACGCCAGCGCCACCCCGGAGCAGGAAGCCGAAATGCTTGGCTGGGGCCTTCCGGCAGACGTGGACAACGGGACCATCATCGATCTCGAACTCAGTCAAACACATCTCGTGGCCGTGGTGAACGTCAGCACCGTGGACCGGNTGGTGCTGTACGAGCGCGCGCTTGGCACCATGCATCTCATCGGCGACGGCAAGTACTCCGCCGCCGACCCAGCCCTCGGCGTGGACGTGCTCGCCTACACCGGATGGGACCACCTCAACCCGATCAACCCCGAGACCAAGTACCTCGACAGCGAGATTCACCTTCACGACCTCTCCACCAACCTCACGGAAGTGTTGACCGCAGACACGCGGGACCAATGGTCTCCTACGGTGCTTGAGGAGCACATCATCTTCCTTGAACGGAGCGCATCCGACGAGACATCGGTCCGAATTTACAGCCGAGAAGTGGTGCTCCAGCCGTACTCAAACGCCGTGCTTCAAGTTGGTCTGATGGTCATGCTCGCGCTGACGTTCGCTTACGTGGTTCAGATCCAACAGGAAGCGCGCGGGCGGCGCACTGAGGAAGAATGAGCCTCAACCGTGGTAGCGCACCCGGCTTCGGACCTGAGACAACCGGCCCAAAACGTCCGCCGCTGACGGGACCATCCCGCCCGGTGCTTCGGCCTCTCCAGCATGCTCCGAGTCGAGGTATCCCGCTTCGAGGGCGGCCATGGCGCCTGGACGATCGGGGTGACTGGCGCCGAGCACCTCGTCCAACACGTGGAGGTCGATGCCGTAGCGCTCAAGATCATACTCGATGGAGGCAAGGCCGAAATCGATGAGCACCACACTTCCATTGTCCCGGATCATGATGTTGTTTGTGGACAGGTCGCCATGGGTTACCGCCTGTGCGTGAAGGTGACGGACGGCTCGTCCGACCGCGTGCAACAAAGGCTCGACGTCGGTTACGGCTGTATCACGAAGCACTTCGATGAGCGGACGCCCATCGACGTGTTCCAGCACCAGTCGATCCTCGTCCACGTCCGCGTCCAACAGCGCTGGAACGGGCAAACCTGAACGGTGCAGGCGTAGGAGAATCCGAGCTTCGGCCAGCATGCGTTGGCGCCCTAGGCGCTCGTCGAGGTCAGGATGACGCCATCCTCGGGCTCGACGCTGCTTCATGACCGCTGGAAGTCCAAGCCACGTGCCCGCGGTCACCTCGGCTTCCGCGCCGAGGTGCAAACGAGCCTCTGGCTCGAACACCGGCTCACCACGCTCCGTGGACGTAGGGCTTGCCGCCGTCTGGGTCCTGGCGGTTGGCGAGGGCCCACAAGCGCTCAAAGCGGTAAATGCCGGAGCTGCAGCCCGCGTCTTCCCAATCGAAGGTGAGCGCGTAATTGCCGACCGTGCGGACCGTTGGTTTGGTCGGAGGCAAGGCTTCCACTTGACGGCGGAGGCTCTTGCTCGTCTCGTCGTCGTTGCGGGATGGGGCGCATTTTGCGCAAGGGCAAGCGTGACGGAGGTCGTCGTACGAGACGGTGAATTCCGAACCGTCGTCGTAGGTCAGATGGAGGTCCACCTGACGGCGCTCAAGGCGAGTCAGGGTCGGCATCGGTTCGCTCACGAACGCTCACCTCACACGATTTCCAGGCCCGTTCCACCGGACTGACCGATCTGGGCTTGAATCGCCGCAACCACGTCAGCGAAAGCGACGGACGCGGCGCCTTCAGGGTCGCTGACGATGCGGTGCACGCCGTCGTCTCCACCGCGCACGAATCCGGGGTCAAAGGGCAACGCGCCCAGGAAGGGGATGCCGAATTCCTCGGCGGTCGCCGCGCCACCGCCTTGCTTGAACAGGTCGAGGGTCACCTGAAACGCACCGTCACCGTCGGCGGTGGCGCTGTGGGTTCGACCACCGGGTCCCGCGATCTGAACCTCTGTGCCCGCTGGAGCTCGCCCGTGCAGGGTGTACCCGCTCATGTTCTCGACCACGCCAAGCACCGGGACCTTGAGCGACTCCGCGAAGCCGATGGACTTACGGCTGTCGAGCAGGGCGACGTCCTGCGGCGTGGTCACAATGACCATACCGTCGATGTCCGGCAGGGACTGCGCCACCGTCAGCGGCTCGTCGGAGGTGCCCGGTGGGAAATCGATGACGAGGTAATCGAGGTCGCCCCACTCCACGTCGCCGATGAACTGCTGAATCGCCCCGAGCTTGATGGGGCCACGCCACACCACGGGGGTGTCGTCGTCATCCAGCAGGAACGCCATCGAGATGACCTTCACGCCGAGGTGGCCTTGAGCGGGATGGATGCGTCCTTCTTCGACGTGAAGGCGCCGGCCGTCAAGCCCCATCATTTTGGGCACGTTTGGACCGGTGATGTCGATGTCAAGGATGCCCACCTTGTGCCCTTGCTGAGCCAAGGAGAGGGCCAGTCCGGTGGAGACGGTGGACTTCCCAACGCCACCTTTCCCCGACAGCACCATGATCTTGTGTTTGATGCGCTTCCCGAGAGACTGCATGGCCATCTTGCGCTTCATTTGCGCGTAAGCCTGTTCCATTTGGCGCTGTTCCTGAGCCGAGGGGCCGTCGGGAGCGGGGCCATCGCTTGGCGTGTGGGTGGACACAGGTGAGCCTGCCATGGCGCTCCATCGAGGGGGGTCTTTTCAATTCACGCTCAACCCAAGCGCCTCTGTGTTGTCCACAATAGAGCCATTCAAATGGTGTGATGGACAGGTGACACCATGCATCTTGCCTTTGTCTGTGTGGGCAACTCATGTCGGTCCCAAATGGCGGAAGCCATCGCTCGGTCGATGGGGTTCGAGGCCTCGAGTGCCGGCACCCATCCGGCCTCGGCCGTGGCGGAACATGCGCTGACGGTCCTGAACGCCCGCGGCATCAACGCCTCGGGCTTGCACCCAAAGGGCATCGAGGCCGTGGACACCGAATCCGCTGACATGATCATCTCGATGGGCTGTGGTGTCTCTTGTCCGGCGCTGCCCATTGCCGAAGACTGGGGGCTTGACGACCCGGTTGGAGGGCCGTTGTCCCTGTACGAGGCAACCGCCGATGAAATCACACGGCGCCTTGAGGCGATCCGCGAGGCTCACTCTTCTTCGTCCTGAGAAGGCACGTCGCCTTCGCCCTCGAGGACGATGTGAATGACGCTCACGCCGCGCTCACCTCCACCGTCACGGCGTTCGGTCATTTCCGTGGCGATATCCACCGAGCGAATGTGCACGGTTTCGGGGAGGCCTGCAGCGATCGTGCCGTGACGACGGCGGCACAATTCCGCTGTGTCCACCGCGTTCCCAATGGCCGAACCTCGTGCGGTCAGTCGGACCACACGGTCGCCCGATTCCATGGCCATGACGACGGCACGCACGTAGAGGTGAACGGGCTTTTTGCCCACGAAGATTTGGCGTTCGTCCATGACCACATGACGGGGGTCGTCGGATTCAACCTACCGGTGCAAAAACGGGGTACTGGAGTGCGAGCGCCGGGACTCGAACCCGGGTTCTAGCGTTGGCAACGCCAGGTGATAACCACTACACTACGCTCGCGTGTGCATCCGTCCCACCGGGGCCGAGTATAAACGGTTGTCGGAGCAGGTGTTGACGCGCCTTCAGAGGTCTCCAAACCGGTCACCTCCGCCGCCTCCGCGACGTGACAATCCGACGAGCAAGCCAACGACAATCACCGCGAGGAGGCCCAAACCACCCCACAGGAGAACCGGTGAGATTTCGTCGTTCTGGCCGCCACCACCCCCATCTCCTCCGGCGTCGAGCCGCATGACGGTGGAGACCGTCGGGGCCACTTCCCCGTAGGTGTCCGATGCGCGGATGAGCAACTCATGAGCCCCGAGGGGGGTGCCCGTACGGACGTCAAGGCATGCGGACCAGACACCGTCGCCTGCTGCTTCGTCGGGGCCGAGGCCGTCGTTCCTCATCGAGGCCCAGCCTGCTTGCTCGCCGAGCGGCGTCAGCGTCCCTCGATCGATTTGGACGGCGTTGATGCCGTCTTGGTCGATGACGTGCACGGTGTAGGGGATGCACGGGTCACCTCGGCTTCCTTCATCGACCACAAGGGCCTCTGCCACGATGTCTGGGGCATCGTTCAACACAAGCAGCCGTGACCAGCCAAGGTCAGCATCGACAGGTTCGAGGAAAGGACCGACCAAGCCGCCTGACGCGCCAACGAGGACGGTGCGTGTGACCACCGCCGACGCGCCTTCTTCGTCCTCGACCGCCCACGGCAGCGTCATCCAGCCGGGTTGCACGCCCGAGGGGAGGGTGAATGCACCGCTCCATGTGGTGGTGCCGCTCACCTGAGTCAGGGGCACCAGCGCACCGCCAGACAGGCCGCTGAGGTCGACACCTACGGAGGCCACGCCATGTTGGTCGACCACGTTGGCCTCCACAATCACTGCGCCACCGCGCTGCACGCGATCGGGCACCAGGTCGATGCTGATGATTCGAGGTGCGGGGTTGTCGATCTGGACCGTCGCGTTGTCGTAGGTCGTTGAGGTGAAGGCATCAACCACCGTCACGGGGGCGCTGAACACGCCTGTGGTGGTGTCGAGCACCGTGAGCGTGGTGGTCCAGCGGTCGTCGTCGACGGCTTGGTCGCCGTCCTGGCCACGATCGTTGAGCACCCGCACGCCCAAGCCGAGCGCGGTCAAGTCGACCTCGACGCGCTCAAGGTTCCAATCCACGTCCACGACCTCAGCGACGAGCAGGCTGCTTCGTGCGCCCTCCGCGGCAGCCAATCCGTTCGGTTGGCTCAATCCGAGGAAGACCGGGGGCGTGTTGCCCTCGGCGGTCACGACCGAAGGCGACAGCACCCTGGCCAAGGTCTGTGACTCGTTCAGCCAAGCGGTCTCGTCGCCTTCGCCGTAGGGCAGCTCGAGGCTTCGGCTGACGGAGGTGGAGAGCCCTTTGAGTGGACCCACGGCCACGAGGTGCCCATGTGCCGTACCGTCGAATTCGTTGTAGGTTCCTGACCATTGCACCGTCTCAAAGGTCCGTCCGTCAGCATCGTCGTTGCTGTAAGCCAGCACCTCAACGTTCAGTTCCATACCGGCTTGCTCAGCCAACAGGAATCGGTCGCCGGGGGCCGCAGGTATGGGCATCAATCCGGTTTCACGACCCACGGTCACGTTGCCGAGCCCTTCCACAGGCTCCGGAGCCTCAGGCTCACGTGGAATTGGAGAGCGCTCAGGCTTCTCATCGCCTTCGGACGCGTCAGGACCGGATTGCTGCCAAATCACGCGGATGGTGCGGTTGTCGTGGTCGATGTCCACCACGTCATAGGACCACGATTCGTTGTGGTGGGCACCAAGGCCTTGGTTGCCAAAGAAGGAACCTCCGTTGAGGCCGGTGAAGTTGAACCATTCTTCCTGATGGATGATGTGCACCCGATGGACAACGCCTGAGGCGTTCTCTGCGTCAAGCGTCGTTTCGATGTCGCGCACGATGCCGAACGTGCCCTCCGCGTCGCCGGTCAAAACACCGTCCACGTGGAGGCGGTCGGCCACGGTCTCTCCATCCTCGCTCCACTGGTGGAAATCATGAACGGTCCCGTTGATGGCCACCGTTGCGTTTTCGTCCTGCTCCACGAAACCAAAGGTGCCCGAACCACGGATGCGTTCGAGTTGGTCCACGCGGACGCCGTCTTCCCAACGCTGCAAGGACTGGAAGGCTTCGAGGTCGAGGTCCATNCGGGTCCCGTCCTCGATGAGCGTGAANTCAGCCGTGGCTTCGATCTGCTGGTGNTCGATCCGACGCACGCCGTCCTCGTCCCACAGCTCGAGCACCAACACCGCCACGGTTCCTTCGATGTCGAGCGACCCTTCGCTCTCGTTGGCATCGATGGTGTGGACGTCCANTGAGCCGTTNGCNTCNANGCGGAGNCGTTCGCTTACGAGGCCGTCNATNACCGAACGGTTCAGGGTCGCCTCGCTCACGGTGGCCGCGACTTCTGTTCGCGCCCCGTCAATGTCGTCGATGAGCGTCAAGGTGCCAAAGCCCGAAGCATCGAACACGCTGGCCTGNAGGACGCCGGCNGTGCTGGATTCGTTGCGCCATACNCGGTCNAGNACGAGGTCAAGNTCGATGGTCGANTTGTCGGCGGTTTCGAGCATCACCAAGCGGCCGTCGCCAAGTTCCCACGCCGTCAGCGATTCACCNACGCGTTCCTGCCAACCATGGCCNTCAAATTCGAGGAAGAANCGNTGNGGAGCACCGNCGTTCACGGTGCTCTGGTCCAAGGTCCAATTCGANGAGGTGGTGATNTCGTGGTCGGCAAGGGGCTGGTTCCANCGACCCACCTGCANCGTTCGCTCCACGGTAGGCCAGTCCACTGGAACGCCGTCCATGCCCACGACGTCCACCACGATGTCCACCGTGTCGTTCCACGCCAGCGATTGGTTCACGACCAAGGTCGCGACCGACCGGCCGTCNTCCACNGACCACGNNGTGGTCACGTTGGTGNCNAGNGGGCTNCCGTTGCGCGAGTGGACCAGGTTCACCTCGATGCCGTAGGATGCATCATCGCCCATGACCAGGCGGTAAGCGTGATCGTCCGCTCCGTGGCCCCAGTCCACGTGCAGGACTGGACTGGACGCCGGTTCCTCAGCGTTGACCGGGAGGACCGCCACCATCAGGAGCAGAAGCATCAGCAGGGCACGCCGTTGCATGATTGGACCTTGGCNGGCTCCCTCAAGAGGGTTGGGGGATGATGTTAGGCATCGAGGACGTATCCCAAAAGGAGCGGGAGCACNAGCGACGCATCGGATTCGATGACANAGCGTGGAGTTTCTGGAAGCAATTTCCCCCACGTGATCTTCTCGTTTGGAGGGGCNCCGGAGTAGCCACCAAAGGAAGGTGAGGATTCGCTGATTTGCGCAAACCACGACCAATGCGGGACGTCTTCACCCAGATCCTGGCGCAGCATGGGCACGGTGCAGATGGGGAAGTCACCCGCGATGCCGCCGCCCACTTGGAGGAAGCCCACGGGTCGCGTTTGGGCGCGGTACCATGCCGCAAAGCGGAGCATGTAATCCACGCCACTTCGCACGACGTCGGTGCTCTTGAGCGACCCAGAGAGGACGTGAGACGCCATGATGTTGGCCAAGGTGGAATCTTCCCAACCGGGAACCACCAGCATCANGTCATCCTTGGCCGCAGCCCGCAACCAGGAGGTGTCGGGGTCNGCTTGGAAGGAATCGTCCAAGACGCCGTCGTTNAGCAGCCCGTACAGGTACTCATGGGGAAGGTGCCGNGCCTGATCAANCTCTGCCGCTTGCCACCGCTTGAGCAAGTGGTGTTCAACACGCCTGAAGGCCTNTTCTTCCGGGATGCACACGTCGGTCACCCGGTTCATCCCGCGCGCAAGCAGCGCNGCCTCGTCTTCCGCAGAAAGGCCGCGCCAATCCGGGACTGATTCGTAGTGGTCCAAGGCCACCAAACGGAACAGGTCTTCCTCGAGGTTGGCACCCGTGCATGAGATCGCTCCGATGTGACCGGCACGAATCATCGGCGCGATGNTGCGGCCTAAGCCCGCCGTGCTCATGGCGCCNGCAAGGGTCAGCACAAGGACGCNGCCTTGTTCCAAAAAGGCCGTCAGGCTGCGTGCCGTGTCCCGGAGAGCGCCAGCATTGAAGTGCTGGAAATGCTCCTCAACAAAGGCACGTACGGACATGCTTACGCCTCCTTGGGGTGCAGGAACCNGTCCAAAACCACGCGTTGCCGNACCACGAGGCTGGGCATGTCGGCCATGANGGCGTTGAGGACATCGTCNACGATGCCTTGAGCGTCGGTNCCCCCACACGTGAAGCAATCGATGGCCANCCAACCGCGCTCAGCATAGCAATGCGCGCTGAGGTGGCTCTCGTCCAAGAGGACCACTGCGGCGAAGCCGGGAGGAGAGAGGGAACCGTCGAACACCTCGGCATGCGCGTGGACGTTTCGGGCTCCCGAACGCGCCACGGCCTCTTCAAGCACGGAGAGGACCCACGTCGCTTCGTCGGGGCCCGGCGAAGCGTATCCTGTGAGGTCGAGCACCACGTGCTGGCCGTGGGCGGCGAGGGCATCCTTGGACGTCAACGCGCGCCGGACCGTGAAATTGGATTTGAATCCATCAGTTCGGAGTACCTTGGGTGAACGTATGACGGTGCATCGGGGCCCGATCTCCCCCACGCCCTTCTGCGGCCTTCTCCCAACGGCCTGCTCGGCGTGCTGAAACGTGGGCTCCGACGATTTTCGTGGCCACCATTGCGGCCGTGAATTGTGTCAACGGTGTGCCGTCTTGGCGCGCGATTTCGTTGACGTCGGCGCTGATGACGGTGGCCTTGGGCGCCGAAAACACCGCTTCAATGGCCTGAACGGCGTGCCAGAAGCTCAGTCCTCCGGGAACTGGCGTGCCGGTCGCAGGCACCAAGGGGCCGTCCAGCC
>NZMM01000002.1:4005-4956 GCA_002694585.1 Methanobacteriota archaeon | reverse complement strand
CGCAGGCTGGTCTGCTCCCAGGAGTTGCCGGAGTCAGTGCTTCGGGACATGTAGACGCCTTGGTCGGCACCCGTCCACACGTGGTAGCCGTTGCTTTCTGTGTCCGCGGCCATCTCGGAGTTCTTGCGCGGGTTCGGCGTTCCGACGTCCTCACCCATGGTCTTCTCTTCCCAGTTGAGGCCGTTGTCCTTCGAAACGACGAGGGTTGGGGTGGCCACACGTGGCGGCACGTAGACCGTCCCGTCGGGGGCGGAGGAAATGGCGCCGTGCAGGCCGCCGTTGGTGGTGACCAGTCCGAAGGCTTGCCCGCCAACGGCAAAGGTCGCACCGCCGTCGAGGGACGTGTAGCAGAAGATGCCGGCCAACTTGTTGTAACAGAAGTAGACCGCGGTGTCGTACACTGGGCTGCCGATGGCGCCGTAGCCGGAGTCCGTCCACGGGCCCGTGGCCAACTTGATGTGGTCGTTCAGCGGAACAGGGCCGGAATCGTGAGGGTTGCCCAGCCACGTCTCACCATCGTCATCTGACCAGCCAATCCAGGTCGTGGCCAAGCCAACCATCTGGACGTTGAAAATCCGGTCCGTGAGCGGATCGACCCAGCCCCATGGATCGCTGGTGGAGGGGGCTTGTGTGACGTCGCCTTCGACGGTGTTCACCCACGTCTCGCCGGAGTCGCATGACCGCATGACCTTCTCAAGGGCGATGAAGAAAATNCAGCCGCTTGATGTGACGCCAATGCTGGGTTCTGGGCCTTGTTGGCCGACGTCGTTGATGTAGTACGTCGTGTCGAAGGGCTCGACATCAACTGGAAGGCCGTCCCCTCCGGTCACCCACACGCCATCGAGGACCTCGTCTTCCACGACAGGAGCAGGNGGTTCTTCGCTGCTGATGCAACCGGCCATGGGCGCAAGGAGCATCAGGAAGGTCAACAGCAGGGCNGTCGGGCGCATG
>NZMM01000002.1:0-4000 GCA_002694585.1 Methanobacteriota archaeon | reverse complement strand
TNCTGNNCNTNNCTCCCTCTCAAANCCTCCGCNNGNNGCGGTGATGAACGGTCCTTCAAAACGAACGANGACNGCCANNGNCCATGGTGGACGTCTCCTTGCCGTCTCACCTCGACGAGCGCTGCATCAGGCATCCGGGTCCTGCCGCGNCCTCAGCAGGCTTNGTCGTCCATTGGATGCGTGCCGCGTTGCGCTTGGACGANAACCCGACCTTCGACGTTGCCCGCACCATCGCGGAGGNCCTCNGCCTTCCGCTGGTGATCTACCAAGGCATCGATGAGCGCTACCCTCACGCTTCCTACCGCCACCACAGATTCCTGCTCGAAGGGGCCGCCGACGTGGCACATCGCGCCGAGGAACTCGGCATCCGNCACGTCTTGCACGTGGCGAGGGACGGTCATCGGGAGCCAGCTCTTCTCCGGCTCGCTGAGGAAGCTGCGNTGGTGGTGACGGATTTGGTGGACCTTGAACCATGGTCGGCGTGGACCGGAGCCATCGCCAAGATCCGCCCTGTCATCGAAGTGGACGCTCACTGCGTGTTGCCCCGGCCGGTGTTTGGACGGACGGCGAACCGCCCTTTCCGATTCAAAGACGCCACCAAGCGTGAGATGAAGCGTCGGATGGGCCAGCCGTGGCCCCGCTGCACCGCGAACCTCGAACCTCTGTCCCCCTCTTGGACGCCTCCATTCACGCCGGTCGATGCGGCTGCGGCACTCCGCAANGACGGCGCCGTCTCGCTGTTGGCCACGTGCCGGATCGATCCNAGCGTGGTCCCAGTCGCTGGCATGACCGGAGGCGCATCGGCCGGTATGGCCCGATGGGCTNCCTACCTGAACGAGGGGTTGAGCCGCTATCACCGCNCCCGCAACAACGCGGCCAACCGTGGCGGCGTCAGCGGCATGTCCCCGTGGTTGCACCATGGTATGGTGGCCGCCACGCGCTTGGTCCGTGATGCCGCGGAGCACGGCACAAAGGGGGCAGAGAAATTCCTCGACGAGATGTTGGTGTTCAGAGAACATGCGTACCACCACGCCCATGACGTGGACCGTCCGTATGCGTGGGACCACGTCCCCGACTGGGCCCGAGCCTCCTGGCGAAACACGGCNCTGGTGCATCCNGCACGTCCCGCCATGGATTTGGAGCGGGCCCAGAGCANCGACGTGCTCTGGAACGCGGCNCANCGAGGCGTGGTCCGCCATGGCGTCATGCACAACAACGTCCGCATGACNTGGGGCAAAGGGACGGTCCAATGGATGGAAGATCCGGAAGCAGCGATGCGNCTGACCCAGGACCTCAACGACCGGTACGCCTTGGACGGGCGAAACCCGAATTCTATCGCCGGCGTGATGTGGTGCTTCGGGCTCTTCGACCGCCCCTTCGATCCACCCGAGGTTCGCATGGGACGCGTTCGACGTCGCGATCCACGCGACCATGCGGCGCGTTTGGACNTGCGAGCCTACCGCGAGTGGACCGAGGCCCATGCTGGCTCCAAACGGCTCAACGTCGGCATCGTNGGCGGAGGGCTCTCTGGACGATTTGCCGCCCGTTTGCTGTCCGATTTGGGCCATGAGGTGACCGTCTACGACAAAGGCCGTCGNGCCAGCGGTCGCCTCTCCGACCGGACCGCAAGCGACGGCACACCCTTCCAATTGGGTGCTCCAAGGGTCGAGGGTTGGCCGTCGTGGGCCGAGCGCCACGTGCAAGACTGGATTGAGCGCGGTTACCTCGACGTTGACGGCGAACATCCCGTCGTCACCCTTCCACCCTTGCTCGATCATCTCGGTGAGGGGCTCAACGTGCGTCAACTGCATCGTGTTGATGGGCTTGAAGCCACGCCAGAAGGTGCCCGTTTGCGCATCATTTCTCCAAACGGTCCACTGGAGGTGAACCATGACCACGTCCTCGTGGCTGCACCGCTTGAGCAATCCAGGNCCTTGTTGGAGACGGCTGGCATCCACGTGGAGGGCCGAAGCGAGGCATGTTGGGTGGCATGGGGGCCAGCTCCCGACCATGCCATCGAACCACCTGCCGGTTGGACCCTGACCCGGCGTGGGCAAGACAGAGCGACTTTGGAGGTCAGGCTTGATCCCGAACAAAGCGCCGCGGACCTTGAGCGCAGCCTNCCGGACATGGCCGTCGTGGTCGCCACGACACTCGGGTTGGACCCAGATGGGTGGGCGGCTCACCGCTGGCGGTTCAGCCGACCGATCGAAGGGCCTGAGCATGTCGTGCATCAAGGAGCCTTCAGCGTCATCGGTGACGCGTTTGGCGCGCCGATCGGCACCGCAGGAGCAGCGCTGGACAGCGCAGCCCGAGCCGTGGCCGACCTGCANTGCACCGTGGGNTGGCAGCCCAGCGAAGTCAGCGCCCGAGCNCAGCAGACCGATCTTTCCGCNTGGGGGGCCTGAATGGGCGTCTTCCGTAAGGCGCTGAAGCCCGTCAACATGGACGGCGTTGAGCGTTGGTGCTACGTGCACGTGGACCAATTGAACCTCGACGTCGGGCCATGGCGGCCNACGCCAGAACGGCCCCGCTCTGCCATCGGGCTGGTCCTCATCGAAACCTCATGGAAGGCCCGGCAACGCCCCTATCACCAACAGAAATTGGCGCTCGTGCTGACCAACCTGCGTCATTTTGCGCTCGAAGCCCAAGAAGCAGGACATCCGGTCATCGTCGTCCATGACGACCGACCCTACGAGACCGTCCTCGAGGCACANGTCGAAGCGCTCGGCCCACTGCACGCGATGCGTTGGGCCGANCGGGAAACTCGNCTCGCCCTCGAACCACTGGAAGAAAGGGGNCTGCTNANGGTTGAGGACCACGGGAGTTGGTTGACCGACCGGGCGTTGTTCGACCGCTCGGTTGGAAACAAACGTCCGTGGCGGATGGACGCATTCTATCGCGAGGCGAGGAAGGCTCACCGAATCCTGCTGACCGATGAGGGCAAGCCGGTTGGAGGAAAGTGGTCCCTGGATGCGGAAAACCGGCTGCCGTGGGACGGAGCCGTTCCCTTGCCTGAGGTCCCGACCTTTCCACCTGATGCCATCACCAAAGAGGTCGCAGCGATGGTCGAAGCCACCTTTGGTCACCACCCGGGCCGCGTCACGCCCGAAGACCTGCCCGCTTCCGCGGCCGATGCGGAGCGCGCATGGCGCTGGGCCCTCGAGGAGGCCATGCCGTGGTTTGGTCCGTACGAGGACGCAATGACCGTGCAGCACCGCTCGTTGTTTCACACCCGCATCGCGACCCTGCTCAACCTTGGACGCCTCCAGCCCGGGCGTGTGGTCCACGACGTCGAGCACGCGGACCTCGCGTTGAACTCCAAGGAAGGCTTCATCCGCCAAGTGCTTGGCTGGCGTGAATTCATCCGGCACGTGCACGACGCCACAGAAGGATTCACCCAAGGGGTTCACGTCGCGATAAGCACAAGCTCACGGCCGGCTGCAGGATGGGAGGGCGCATGGCCTGAGGCACCGACGAGCGTGGACGCGCTTGGGGACGATGTGCCTCTTCCTGCGGCCTATTGGGGAGCACCGAGCGGTCTTGCCTGCTTGGACGACGTCACCAAGGCGGTGGTGGAAGACGGCTGGACCCACCATATCCCTCGGCTGATGGTGTTGGCCAACCTCGGGACCTTGATCGGTGTGCGCCCACGGGAATTGACCGACTGGTTCTGGGCGATGTTCATTGACGCCTACGATTGGGTGGTCGAACCCAACGTCTTGGCCATGGGCACCTACGCGACAGGTCCACTGATGTCAACGAAGCCCTACGTTTGTGGCACACCCTACCTGAAGCGCATGGGCGATGCGTGCAAGGATTGTGCCTTTTCGCCCTCGTCGACGTGCCCCATCTCTGACCTCTATTGGGCCTTCCTCGCACGTCACGCCCCGCTGTTTGACGGCAACATCCGCATGGCGATGCCCATGCGGACCCTCGCAAAGCGCACGCAACAAAAGCGGGAAGCAGATGCACGCGTCCACGCCACGGTCGTCGACGT
>NZMM01000001.1 GCA_002694585.1 Methanobacteriota archaeon | reverse complement strand
AGGTCCGCCTGATGGGCGGCTTGGCCGTCCTGAAAGACGGGCGTGATCCGCTCTACACCATGCAGGCGGCCAGCAACGCCGCCTCGGTGCTCGCGCTCGGTTGGTGCCTCATCGCCCTGCTCGTGGCGTGGCGCGACGACGGCCTCGATTGGTGGTGGCTCTTGTTCGGTGCCGGCGTCTCAGGCCTCGTGGGCCTGGTCATCGCCCTTGAGTGGTTCCTTGCGCACGACGCCGACTTGCTGCTCCACATCTCGAAATTCACGCGCCAATTCCAAATCGGCCTGGTGGTCTGGCTCTGGACCCTCCTCGTTTGGTCGACATGGGGTGAACTGGACTTGCTGGGGGCGGCGCCGTTGCTGGAAGTCGTGGTGCTGTGGACGACGCTCTTCCTGGCCATCGAAGGCCTGCACCGCTTCCGCCTTGGACGCCTGCACTGGGACGGTGACTCCGCCTGGTCGAGGTTGTCGGGCATCACCGCAGTCCTGACCGAGGCGCAAATGCGCGACATGCGCGCCTCGTCCGCAGAGATCCTCGCCGCGATGCGTTGGATCGTTCACGGCGTGACCGTCGTGCTCGGCTGCTTGCTCTTGATCGCCTTGCCCGCCATGTCCGAAGGCACGGGATTGCCGGGTCCGGATTCAGCATGGATGCACCTCGTGTTGTGGCTGACCTCGCTGTACGCCCTGATGTGGGGCTCAGAAGGCTGGCTGCGCATGCGTGGGCGCTTGCCAGAGCCCGAAGCTTGAGGTGCAGCAGCATGGCCCATCCCCTCGACCCGTTTGCGTTTGGCAACGGTCGGCCAACGCTGCGCAACCGAACGGTCCTCGCGGCGATGACCAACAAACAGTCCCGCGACGACGGCGTCCTTTCTGACGAGGAAATCCGCTGGCTGTTGCGTCGTGCAGAGGGTGGTTTCGGCATCGTGACGACGGCGGCCGCCCACGTGGACGAAGGCGGTCAGGGCTGGGAGGGCGAAATGGGCGTGTGGGGCGATCATCAGCTGCCTCGCCTGACCGAGTTGGCCGANGGGTTNCGCTNCCGCGGNGCGACAAGCCTCGTGCAGATCTTCCACGGTGGGCTTCGGGCNCCNCGCGCCATCACCGGCCGNCAACCCGTNTCGGCCAGCGACGTGNNNGACCANGGNGCNGAAGANCCGGCCCGAGCGCTGACCGAGGCAGAGGTGGAAGANCTGGTGTCGGCCTTCGTCGAAGCNGCGGTCCGCTGCGAGCGNGCCGGCTTTGACGGTGTGGAATTGCACGGAGCGCACGGCTACCTCATCGCCCAATTCCTCGGGACGAAAACGAACCGCAGAACCGACCGCTGGGGTGGGGATTTGGCCGGCCGTGCCGCCTTCCTCAAGGCGATCGTCGACGGGATGCGTGCCGCGACCTCGCCTGAATTCCTCCTTGCCGTGCGGCTTTCACCGCAGATCGATGCGATGGGCATTCGCCTGGCTGAGAGCCTCGAGTTGGCGACGTGGTTGCCCGGATGGGGCGTGGACCTGCTGCACATCTCCTGCTGGGACGCCTTCCAAGGTGCGCCAGACGAACCTGACGACCCACGCACCCTCACGCGACGGTTTCGCGCTGCCTTGCCCGAGGGCTATCCCTTGCTGTCGACGGGCGCCATCTGGGACGCGGCCGATGCAGCCTTCGTGCTCGGAGAAGGCGCCGACTTGGTCGGTGTGGCCCGGGTGGCCATCGGCCATCCGGCATGGCCGGAGGGGTTGGCCGAAGCGGGCTATGCTCCCGCACGTCCCCCGTTCTCGCCTGAAGCGCTTGCAGCAGCCGACCTCAGTCCGGTCTTCATCGCGTACATGCGCCGCTGGAAAGGATTCGTCACGGACGGACGCCCCGCCGATTGATNGTCAAGCNGCCCTCATCCTNGCCGTNGTCACCCATTCGTCCCAACTCGAATCGTATCCNTCGTAGGTGATCTTGTANCGGTCACCNTCAACCTCAACGATACGTGCATCGAACCAAGCTCCGTTCCATTCAACCTGAAGCTGTTCACCCACCACATGCTGCATCAAGAACGGATGATTGGGGGGTTGAATGGCCCAGCCTGTTGGCCCGACAACGTAGACCGTATTCTTGGTCTCCACCCGGGCGGTCGCGCGCGCGTCGAAGGTGATGTTGAGCACCGTGGACGTCCGGACCCGGCCTTCCCCAAGTTTNGGGTGTGCGTAGGCATAGCCGTGCAGCACGTCNTCCTCAAGGTGTGCGTCCTTCAGGATGACTTCAGGCTTTGATGCTTCGAACGGCGTGGCATCAGGCCCNACCATCCACCTNGCCAGNCCCTTGTAATCGAGTTCAGCCTGGCCCGACAGGCCCATCGTTTCGAACATCTCGTTCGCCTCTGCCGGTGTCAGCGGGTCATCGCCCACCTGCGTCAGGATGTCGAACAACTGAGCGGTCGAAATCGTTCCCGTGTTGCCCTCGTCAAAGGTCTGGAAGGCTTCAATCAGGTCTGCCTCCGCTTCAGTGATCTGTTGAGCAGTTTGCTCGTCATCGGCGGCGAATGGCGTCANTCGACTCCATTCAACGCCGTCTTCCACGTCCCCGTCGTCGTAGTGAATCAGGNAGGTGTGGTTGGCATGCTCCTGCGCAATTCGGCCAGGAAACAGATGCCCATGGCCGCGCCAATCGCTCATCACGCGATCGCCGACCACNAACGGTGGTGCAGCAGGTCGAATGGTNCCNGGGGACGTTCCNATGACCACGGCNTGNTTGGTTTGNACGNCANCNTCGTAGGGNACNTCAATCCGGTAGGTGCCGTCTGGATTNAGACCCGCNACGATGCAGCGGTCCAGCCAACGGCCGTTGGTCGGACTGTGNTATTCGACGTGATCTCCGACGCCGAATGAAGGCGGAAGTGCGTCTTCCTTCTCGGGNGGTGGTGNTGCAGGAAGGGGGGGTGAGGGTGAAGGAAAGTGAACCATGCCNAGCTCCTTCAGGGCTGAAATCACGGCCGTCGTCACGGCAGCAGGGTCGTTGTTNACCACCGTGTGGTGGATGTCACCCGACATGGCCGAATCGGTGAACGTCACCCTCGCCTGCTGGTCGGCCAGACCAAGGGATCCACCGCAAAACGGGCATACCTTCCATGTGGCATCGACCTCCTTTGCACAGGAAGGGCAGAAGGCCATGCGGCTCCATNCTGCGGCGTCAACATGACCCTTTCTGTNTNAACGAAAATTCACCGACGACCGCGGCCNCCGCCTCCGCTTCGNCCACCGCCGCCGCTGCTCCGGCCTCCACCACCGCTGGACCGGCTGCCTCTGCTGGACCGGTGGCTTGACCCGCTCGATCTGGAAGACCGGTGCGTATNCCCGTGANGCCTGCGACGGTGGCGTCCACGGNACCGGNGGTGNCCGTTTCCGNAGTGATGGNNATCGAACTGGCTGCGATNNNGAGTNNNANCANGACCCNTGGNNGNGNNGTNCCGCCTTTGCCGGTCAGCACGAAGGCTGCGAGGAAGATGATGGCCGAACAGCACATGGCGGTGCCAATGAACGCACCCGGATCGGTGGTGGGGTCCTCCCACCCCGCTTCTGACGGATTTTCGGTGTCAACCATCACGGTCACGACGCTTCCCGGACCGAACGATTCGATGTAGTCGGCCAAGCAAGAGGAGCCCCAACCTTCCGTGGTTGGGCTTTCCCCCCAAATGTCCCTGACGTATTCCTCACCGTCAAAGGTGTACGCCACAGCGGCNTCCATGCTGCACATGGACACGAGGACGGCACGGCCGTAGCCGGCCCANTCAAGGNACGAAGATTCTGTGTACCCGGTCCGGAAACCCGGANGGNCCCCNGCAGCTCCGGTCGTGAGGGCCAACCGAAAAGCCTGATGTGAGGAAGGGTCGTTGGGGTCAACGNCAATGGTCAGGTTGGTGCCCGGGGCGAACACCTCCTCAATGGCCGAAAGGCACCGTTCCCCGTCAACGAGTGTCGGGCTGTATTCCCACGCCTGATGCTCCGTCCCGTTCACGCTCCACCTCAAGTCAAGATCCGCGTAGCACTCGTACTCAGTCCAGTACTCGGTCCAACAATCCTGGTACGTTTCGCCGTATTCGTCCGTTTGCGTTGAACATTGTCTGCTCGACCGCTCGTACCTGTCTTCGTAGTACGCCGTCCCGTTGTTCTCGTCAAGGTACACGGTCGCCGTGGTCAAAAAGTCCTCTGGAGTGATGGGGCCCCCTACCACCGTGGCATCCACTTCGGACCAGGGGACGTAGGCGTTGCTGGCGTTCACCAAGGCCACGTTACCGATGATCAGGCCGACGGCCACCACGACGAGGATGCCCAAGGCGATCGGGTGCTTTGGGCCGCCAATGGACCGCTTTGGCTTGGCCGACATGCTTCCGCCTGTGGCCGCGTTCGCGCCAATGGCGATGGACGGTTGGTTCGAAGAGACAGGGTTCGCGGGGAGGATGGCGGGCTGCTGTGGCGCAGGCGCAGCGGCTCCGCTTTGCCAGCCGGAATCCCAGAACACGTCGTTCCCGTCGCCGGTCGTCACGTCGGCACATCGGCACGACGCCCTTCAAGCCACCCCCGAACAAGGGGCAGGGCCATGAGGTATGTCGAGGTCCCCGCCACCATGGACGATGCGCCGATGGTGCCGCTGATCTGGCATGAGCGCCCGATGCAGCAGATGCGTGACGACGGACGGCGCTTCCTCGAGGATTTGCGTGGCCGGCGCACGACCCGTCATTTCTCGACGCGCCCCGTTCCGCGTGACCTGATCGAGACCGCCATCCTTGCAGGTGGCACGGCCCCGAGCGGAGCCCACCTTCAGCCGTGGACTTTTGTCGCGGTCTCCAACGCGGAGCTCAAGCAGCGTTTGCGCGACGCGGCCGAGGCCGAAGAGCGGCGCACCTACGAGGAACGCATGCCCGAGGCGTGGCGGGAAGTCCTCGCCCCGCTTGGCACGGACGCGATCAAGGCGCACCTGACCGATGCGCCGTGGGTGGTGATTCTGTTCCGGCAGAACAAGCGCCTGCGCGACAACGGCGAGTGGGGTCCGACCTACTACGCCACGGAGTCGTGCGGCATCGCGGCCGGGATGTTCATCGCGGCGGTCCACCGCATGGGCCTGGTCACCCTGACCCACACGCCCTCGCCGATGGGTTTCCTACAAACCTTGCTGGAACGGCCCGACCACGAGACGGCAATGCTGGTGCTTCCCGTCGGCTACCCGGCGGAGGACGCCAAGGTGCCTGACCTTTCGCGAAAGGCGCTTGAAAGCATCTCGGTCTTTCTTGAGTGAATCAATTATGCGTTGTGAATGCGAATTCATTCAAACCGGGTGGAATGCTCAATAAAGGTCATTTTCGAGGCATGTGGCGCGCAGTGGCTCGGAATGAGGCGGAGAAGGGGCGGTTGCCCCTTCCCCGCACAACCTCCTGATGGTGCAGACCTCAGCCCAAGCGGCCCAGCATCTCGTTCAGCATGGCGTCGGGCAGTGGGACGTAGCCCACGTCGGCCACGTGATCCATGCCGGCCTCAGAGAAGCCGTACTCGAAGAAGCCTCGAACGAGGTCCCAGTCGTTGTTGTTGACGTTCATGTAGATGTAGCGGGAGAGTGGCGCGTAGCTTCCATCGGCCACGGTGCTGGTTTCAGGGGCGACGGCGTTTCCNGCGTCCTGAACCCCGTGGGTGTCGTTGTTGGCNATGGCGGCCACGGAGAGCTCGTTGGCGTTTTCCTCGTAGTAGGCGTAGCCAAAGTAGCCGATGGCGTACTCGTCACCGGTCAGACCGTTGACGATTTGGTTGTCGTCCGCGGAGTTTTGGTAACCGCGTGCGGAGTCGAAGCTTTCCGCCACTGGATCTGCGTCAGCGAAGCACTTCTTGCAGAAGACCTGCTCACCGAAGTACTCGTAGGTTCCAGAGTCAGAGTCTGCACCCCAGAGCTTGATTTCCTGGTCGGGGCAGGCCGTGGAGTTGTGGAGGTCGCCCCACTCACGGACGCCGTCGCCGTCGTTGTTCGGCGTGGTCGAGTTCATGTCGAGCCCGCCCTTTTCGTGGTTGGCGAGGTCGCTCTCGCTCCAGTCGCTGAAGACCCAGCGGAGTTGTGCCATGGACAATCCGCCCATGTCGGTGACGCACTGGTCCGCCGCTCCGCCCTTCTTCATGACGACGGAAAGGCCGTCGATGGCCACGACAAGTTGGGTGACGCTGACGTCAGAATTGGCGCAGTCGTACACGCCTTCACCCTGCGCGGCGGCTTCGGACTCTTTCCAGTCCCGGCTCATGTCGCCGATGTTGACGGCATCGGCATCGGTGCTGCACACCTTGGAGGCGCCTGCACCCGATCCACCGCCGGCCACGGTAACCGTGTAGTCTGCGTTGGCCGCGCTGTAGGCCTGGCCCCAGGCGCTGGCCACGGGGAAGACCGTGCTGCTGCCAGCAATGGCAATCGTTTGCTGTTCGGTTTCGGCTTCGCCTTCTCCAATGCAGCCGGCCAATCCAGTGATCAGCAGCATGAGGACGATGGTCAAGGTGTTTGCATGTGTTCCGAGTTTCATGGTTCTCGCTCCTTGTGGTGGGCAGCCACCTCTTGGGCATGGGTTTGGCCTCTACAGTCTATTTGTTTCTACATATAACTACATAGATAACAATAGAATACATAGATTGCCTATCTACACCCGTACCATATGGACCGATCAGTTGGAGGGGCCTTGCATGCCAGACGGTGAGTTTCGAAAACTTCAGGTCACCGGGGGCTCGACGATGATCGTCTCCCTGCCAAAGACCTGGGTTCGAGGCAATCAACTGGGCAAGGGCGACATCGTCAGCATCGAAGAGCTCGCCACCGGCGATCTCCGCATCTCGCCAATGCAGGGGAAAGACAGCAAGACGTGCGTCAGCATCGACTGCTGCGCGTTGAACGACGGATTGGCGGACCTGCTCATCGGCGCCTACCTCACAGGCACGAGCACCATTGACGTGACGTGCAAGCAGCCCATTCCTCGTGCCATACGCACGGAAATCCGAGATTTTCTGCGTGACACGCGTGGGATGGAGATTGAGGAGGACGACGAACGGCGTATTCGCATCGTGTCCATCTTGAACCCGTCAGAACTTCGTCTTCAAGTGTCCATCAACCGAATGTACATCCTCATCTCCAGTTTGGTCAATGACGCCTTCGAAGTGTTGGGAGGTGAAAGCGGCGAGTTGCTTTCAGACATCCAAGACCGAGAGCGGCAAATCGATGCGCGACGTCTGTTGGTCGAACGCCAGGTGGCCTCGGCCATCAAGAACCCGTCCGTAGAAAAGGGGTTGAACGTCGACCGTTACGCCGCGGTGGAGCACGCGAACATTGCCCGGGTTTTGGAGCGCATGGGTGACCATGCGGCAAGGCTGGCGTTGCTGGTGCGGGAAAATTCGCATCTCGTGAAGACAAAAACGACAGAAATGCCGCTCCAAGCCATCCCGACGTGGAGCCAGGAATTGAAGACGCTCGTTCACAACATGTACACGAAGGACGTCAGCATCATTCACCAGGCCAAAACCTCCCTTGTGCAACTCATCGAGGACATCGAGGCGTCGGAAAGCGACCTGTGGACCGGACGAAAGTCTGCAGAACGCTTGTTCTGTGAGTTTCAAATCTCGGAATCGATTCGGAGGTTATGCGCCTACGGCATCAACTTCGCTGAGGCCCTGCTCAACATGCTCATGAACGAGCGATTGGAATCCGTGTGAGGTGGCAAAATGTCCATGCTGGAGCGGATTTCGAAGGAGCGGACCAGGTATATCCTGTTCTTCACCAGCACTTCGGTCATCTTGATCACGCTTGGCATCATCCAGACCTTGTTGTTCGAGGCCATCGCGTTCTTCTCAGAAGTCGCCAGCACCCGTGGATGGTTTTCCTTCACCGTGAACCTCTCTGGCGTGGCCTCTGCTGCCGGCCTTGGCGCACTGATGTTGGCCGGCTGTGCGGCTCTAGAGTGGCGAATGCGTGTCGATCCGAAGGTGCTGATTCGGATGCCCGAGAAAGCGATGCTCCCTCCGAAATCCGCAAGATATGCCATCGCCGTCGCCGCCCTGCTCGCGTGGTTGCTCATCGATTCTTTCGTCCTCCGTCTCGTGCTTCTCGTGGTCCTGTTCATGTGGAGGCGCGCCGCCAACGTGTTCGTCTTGTTGCCCAACAACGCGAACAAGAGCGACAGAGCGGTGCTGTATGCGCTGATCGGCGGAGCCGTAACGGTCCTGTTTTTCAGTGCGACCAAGGACTACGGTGGGGCCTTCGGGGAGTTTTTCTTCACGACGCAGTGGACGCCAACCGGAGCCTGTGCTGACCGGCGGGCCCTGTGCGAAAACATGGCTTTCGGCGTGAACAGCCTGCTTTTGACCACGATTCAAGTGGCCTTTGGCGCCCTGTTTTTGGCGGTGCCGCTTGGTGTGGGTTGCGCCATCTACCTGAGCGAATATGCTTCACCGCGTCTTGTGTCGGTGGTCAAGCCGACCTTGGAGCTGCTCGCTGGCATCCCCTCTGTGGTCTACGGCTTCTTCGCCTTCATTTACATCGGTCCGCTGGTGGTCCAGTTTGGGGAATACGCCTTCGCGCAAGGCTGGATTGACGCGCCCCCAAACGTGCTGAACCCGATCAACGGGGCCATCGTCGTGGGCGTGATGATCCTCCCCCTCGTGGCCTCAATGTCCGAGGATGCCTTGCGCGCGGTTCCAAACGAACTCCGCGAGGGGTCGCTCGCCTTGGGCGCCACCCGCATTGAAACCACCTTCCGCGTGATGATTCAGGCGTCGCTGTCTGGCATCTTGGCCAGCATCATCCTGGCCTTGTCACGAGCGGTCGGCGAAACCATGGCCGTGACCTTGGCGGTCGGGACCGTCGCCGTGTACACGTCCAACATGTTCCTTCCAGCGCAGACCATGACCGCATACATCGCTCAGCGTGTTGGTGGCGACCTGCCCTTCGGAGAGATCGGCTACATGACCATCTTTGCCGTAGGGCTCTATCTCTTCGTCATCACCCTCTGCTTGAACCTGCTCGGCAACAAGGTGTTGTCCGCATACCGGGAGGCGTACTGATGAAGAAGGACATCGACCTTCTTAAGAAGCGCAACCGGAAGCGGCGCGACCTCATGGAACGGGCCGGCTCGACCGGGCTCGCGCTTTCAGGATTCATCGGCCTGATGTTCCTCTCCGTGCTCGTCTGGCAGATTGCGGTTCCGACCTTCATCGAGGGCGAGACTGGACAGATCGAGCCTGCCTCAGAATTCATTCCAGTGTCGGAATACGTGCTGAAATGGGATCATCCGACCGTGGACGACGACGGCGCGCTCATCGGTGATCCGGTCATGCTGGAACTCACGTGGGACGACGACGGAACAGAGCGGACGCACAGCATTGCCGTGACGGTGACGTCTGAACGGAACCTTCGGGAAGACATCGTGATCAACGCCTCCGGCGTGTCCACCGAAGCGGTCGAGGTCGGGAAGAAGACCAAGTTCTACATCCAGTCAAGCCTGAATGTCCCTGTCGACATCCATCAGACCTCCGGCCCCGTTCCTGCGGCGGACGAGACCGGGTCTCCTACCGTCTCCTCCTTCGTCATCAGCGCGGACGTCAGCGTGGTGGTCGACGACGGTCGCTTCGTGTCCCACCCCCTGACCATGGTGGCGTGGTTGATGCTCGTGTTCGTCGTGGCGTTGCTCTCCTTCCCCATGCCCGCCGTGCTCTCCGCCATGGAGACCTTGCTGAACAGGCAGGCGGCGGCCAGATACGCCTTCTACGGCCTTGCAGCAGGCACGCTCGCCTTGGCTGGCTTTACCCTCGAGGCGTGGCTGGGCGCGGGGTGCTGGACGGTGAGCGCCGTTGGCATCAACAGAACGCTCCAGGGCATGGAACGGTTGAAGTCACAAGGACGAGACGTCGCACAATTTGATCGCCTCAAACATTCGATCACCAACCGTGAAGGGGTGCTGATGTGGTCCAGGATGCTCCTGGTGTTCTCCACCTTGTTCATCCCCTTGCTAATCGACGTGCCTTTCCTGACCGAGCGTTACCAGGACATCTTCCAGCCGTACGCGTCCGGCATTCGATCGGCGTTCTTTGGGACGATTTGGGTCATGGGCATCGCCATGTTGGTGTCCATGCCCGTGTCCATTGGCGCAGCCATTTACCTCGAGGAGTATGCTGCGCCCACCAAGACCACGAAATTGATTCAGGCCCTTGTGACGAACCTTGCTGGAGTTCCGTCCATCGTGTTCGGCATGTTTGGGCTGGCCATTTTCGTCAAGCAGGGCGGCATCGGGCTCGGGCTTGGACCGTCCATCCTCGCAGCGGGCCTCACGATGGGGGGGATGGCCATGCCGATCATCGTGCTGGCCAGCCAAGAGGCCCTACGGAGCGTACCGACCTCCCTGCGGGAATCGGCCTACGGGGTCGGATGCACGCAGTGGCAAGTGACCCGCGACCACGTGCTTCCTTCGGCCATGCCCGGCATCATGACCGGAAGCATCCTTGCCATGAGCCGTATCATGGGCGAAGCGGCTCCCCTTGTGGTGGTCGGCGCAGCGGCACTGGTCCTGTTTGATCCAGAACCGTTGGCAGGCCTGCTCGGCGGAAACAAGGGTTTCACCGTCATTCCAATCCAGATTTACTTCTGGACCTCAGAACCAGAACACGCATGGCACTCGATGGCCGCGGCGGCGAGCATCACGCTGATCTTGCTGCTCGCTGCGATGAACAGCGTCGCCATCGTGCTTCGACAACATTTCCGAAAGAGGCTGAACTCATGAGCGAAGAAATTGGCGGCGAGATGGTCCCAGACTCCACCAGGGAGCTGAACATCGACGGTGAACTGGACATCATGATCGAAGATTTGGACCTCTGGTACGGCACAAAACAGGCCTTGCATGGCGTGTCCTTGCCCATCGCAAAGAACAGCGTCACTGCCCTCATCGGCCCGTCTGGATGCGGGAAGAGCACCCTGCTTCGAACCATCAACCGAATGAACGACCTCATTCCCATCTGCAAGTATGAGGGCACCATCACCAAGGGAGACGTGGTCATCACGGACAAAGGGGCAGACCTCGTCGAATTGAGGAAGAGCATCGGGATGGTCTTCCAACGGCCGAACCCCTTCCCGAAATCCATCTACGACAACGTCGCGTATGGCGTTCGCCTTCACCATCAACCCACGCGCGATGAACTGGACGCCATCGTCGAGAAAAGCCTCAACCGGGCTGCAATTTGGAACGAGGTCGCGGACCGACTCCACGACTTGGGGACATCGCTCTCCGGCGGCCAACAACAGCGCTTGTGCATTGCACGAACCATTGCGATTGAACCGGATGTGATCTTGATGGACGAGCCGTGCAGTGCGTTGGACCCGATCGCCACAGCCGCCATCGAGGAACTAATCCTTGAGTTGAAGAAAGACTTCACCGTGGTCATCGTGACCCACTCGATGTCCCAAGCCGCGCGGGTCAGCGATTACACCGGCTTCATGTACCTTGGTCGCATGGTGGAATTCAACAAAACCGAGAAAATTTTCTCGGAACCAGACCAGGAACTCACGCAACGGTACATCACCGGACGCTTTGGATGAGGTGAACACGCATGCCCCCGATTCGAACAGGACTTGACGAACGCATGAAGAGCATTCAGCACGAGCTGAAGGAATACTTCGAGGAAGCCCAGCACGTGTACGCCGATGCCATTGGTGCGTTCACGAAATTGGATTCCCAAGTGTACTCAGAAGCGAAAGCGGTCCGAGCCAAAGCGCGTGAAGTCAACTGGGACCTCACGAACAACCTGCTGCTCATTCTCTCGCTCAATCAACCCCTCATGAAGGACCTCAGGATCGTCGCGACCTACCTGCGCGCAGTGGACACGGTCGAACGGCTGATTCGCCACGCGCGCGACATCGCGCGCTCAGACCGCTCCATCGACGAGAACGCGGATGAACTTCCTGACGAGATCGTGCAGCCCGTGTGTGACATGCATCGCTCGCTCAATGCCCTGATCGACATCACGGTCGAGTGCCTGACCAACGGGAGCGAAGTTCCCGCGGACGACGTGAGGGCGCTGTGGAGTGCGATCAAAGCATCGCACGCCGAAGCCGTGACCGCGCTTTCTGTGCTGAAATCCGATGCCATGGGCGGCAAACTTGCGCGCCTCGAGGTCGTCAACATCGTCAGCCGCGTTGACCGATCGGCCTACAACATCGTCCGTCTCAACGGCATGTGGCACCACGCGCTGAACAACGAGAACATCATCCTCGATTGAGCGAAGATCGGTTTTCCCCGCTCACTGGCGCCGCGGAATAGCGATGTGGTGCAGGAGGCAGGATTCGAACCTGCGAACCGTTACGGACTGGGACCTCATCCCAGCGCCTTTGACCAAGCTGGGCGACTCCTGCGTGCAGGCCATCGGTCCGTCCTCCTGTATTTGAACACCCCGACCGAGCATCTGAGCTCGAACGGCTCACTCAGATTCGTTCTGTCCGGGCGTTGAGTAGAAGATGGAGCAGCAGGTCAAGGACCCGTCCCCGGCGCGGATTTCGCTCATGTCAAGCACCAGGGGTTCCAACCCCATCGCTTCCACCGTCGCAAGCACGGTGGGGTATCCTTCGGCGACGATGACGCGGCCGGTCGGCAGGCCGATCGTGTTGCAGCCGTAGACCTCCTCGGCCGGCATGACGTGCACCGTGCACCCCTCGGGCAGGGGCCCAAAGTCCTCGGGGGTCAGGTAGCCTTCGGGAATGAACAAGTCCGTGTCGGTGGGCGTCGAGGAAATCGAGGTCAAGTGGAGCGCATTCGCAGGGATGTCCACCACACGCAATTCGTAGCCGAGGTGGTCGAGCAGCAAGCGGAGTTCCTCGATGCCAGCGTCGTTGGTGCGGGTTGAACGACCCACGAAGAACAGGTTTCCAAGGCGGATCAAATCGCCTCCGTCCATCCGGGCCTCGCCGTCCATGCGGCACAAGCGACCGCCGTGGAGTTGCCGAACGAGGAAATCCGCCACGGGGGGCTGTTCGCCCACGCGGCTCGGGTGACCGGGGACGGGGAGGAGGACGTGGCCGTCGATGACCACGGCTTGGTCCTCAACGAAGATGCAGTCTGGATGGGCGTGATCGGCGGGCAGCACCGTCACCTCGACGCCGTTGTCAAGGAGCGCTTGACGGTAGGCCTGGTGCTGTGCTCGAGCGGTAGCGATGTCCGTGGGGCCCGAGCCGAAAAATCGAGCCAAGGCCTTAGGATAGGAATCGGGCACGGCACGGACAAGAGCGTGCCGTTTCTGGTCCAGACGGACCGTTGCCATGGTGCCCCGGCTGAATGTCCATTCATAATCCTATGCGGTATTGATGAAATTGGTTTCCGGCATCCGACAAACGGTATGTACCATGCAACGCGAAACATGATGGGTCCCGGTGTTCTGTTCAGCGCATGCAAGAGCACTTTGAGTTCAATCCGTCCTATGCCATGCTGACCCTCGCCATGTCCCCCGGCGAACAAATCAAGTCCGAACCAGGGGCGATGGTGTCCATGCAGGGCTGCGAAATGTCCACCGGTTCCAGCGGTGGTTTCCTCAAGGGCCTCAAGAAAATGGCCCTCGGTGGTGAGTCCTTCTTCCTGAACACCTTCACGGCTGGCCCCGCCGGCGGTTGGGTCTCGTTGGCCCCAAGCGGACCCGGTGACATCCAAGCCTACGACGTCTCGCCGGGACGTGAACTGTTCATCCAGGGTGGCTCGTACTTGGCCTCCACCATGGGCGTCGAAACCGACACCAAGTTCCAGGGCATGAAGGGGCTGTTTAGTGGAGAATCCGCGTTCTTCATTCGCGCCTTTACCCAACAGCCCTCAGGTCGTGTTTACTTCAATTCCTTTGGCGCCATNAAGGCCATCCCCGTNCAGCCCGGCCAGANGATCACCGTGGACACCGGTCACGTGGTCGCTTTCGAATCCACCGTGCAGTACACCGTCAACAAGGTCGGCGGACTCAAGTCCTTCGCCTTCGGTGGTGAAGGCCTCGTGATGAACTTCACCGGCCAGGGAACGGTCTGGATNCAGACGCGCAACTTCTCGTCGCTGGTCGATCGAATCATGCCCTTCCTCCCCACAGGTCGCTGAGCGGAACGACCGCTTCGTTGAACAGGGNGCGGCGCACCCGAGGGCCATGGCTGGCCTTGCACGCACCGCGTTGCTCGCGCTTCTGATGATCTGCGCACCGCTCAGCGGCTGCGTCGGCAACGACGATGACGTCACCATGCCGACCGCAGACGACCTCAACGTCATGCCCGAGGTCTGGTCGGCCGGAGAATGGACGCGTGTGACCTTCAGCGCTGATGCGCCCCTGTCCGTGTTCGTGCCGCACTTCCTGCGTGACGTGGCCGGNGGCTACGTGCAAAACGGCACCGTGCTCAACCTCGACNNNGGNGATAAGNTGGAANTCGAGNTCCTCCCAAGCGCTCGCTTGACCGACGCCACGCTNATGNTGGCTCCGATTGGGACCGACGTGTTCCCTGTCCGNGAAGCAGGNGAATCGTGGGGCTCGTGGATTGCGCGTGGTGGGCCGAGTGCAGGTGCGGCCAACACGCCCATCGCGGCGACGCCGAACAACGAAGGTGGCGCACTGAGCCTGATGCGGGCCGCCAACGGCTCGTCGGCCGGTGAGGTCGTCATCACCCAAGTTCCACTGACGCGCAACGTCAACGACGCCTTTGGCGTCGACCAAGGACAAGCCCAAACCGAAGGGTGGGTCAACGGCCGTGACGTCTACGACTGGCTGGCGATGATCACCGACGAGACGCCTGACCCCACCGATCCCTATGACGGCGCCGTGGGCTACCTTGATCGATGGGTGGGCAACGCCGTTCCCGCCTACGAAGACGCCATCGCCTTCTTTTCAGGCGTGCTTGAAGGCTACGGACTCCGCACCGAAGTGCAGCGTTTCCAGGCCAACACCGGCTGGGCGGTCAACATCTGCGGCTACAAAGACGGGACCTTGGCCCCCGACGAGTGGCTCGTCTTCGGCGCCCACTTCGACATCGCTCCACCGCTNGTGATGACGCCCGGCCCGGACATTCCAGGTTACGGGACACGGGTGGGCGCCTACGACAACTCGGCTGGCACCTCGATGATCCTCGAAACGGCCGAATCGCTCTCCAAGATTGANACGCGCCGCACCATGGTGTTCTGCCTTTGGTCGAGCGAGGAAGAAGGCCTCTGGGGCTCCCGCGCNTGGGCACAGGACACCGCGGAATTGGACGTCACCGTCACGAATTACGTGAACCTCGACATGATGGGCATCAACTGGCCTGGCGACTGGGTCTTGTCGTGTTACATCGGACCAGAAGTGACGCCCGGTGAGGTCATCGATCAAGCCGAAATGTACGGCCTTGCAGAGTGGATCGGTGCCGGTGAGCTCGGGCTTGAATCGCAAATCGAGCGCGGCTGGGCCGCGTGGCTCGAGGACGGGGAGTCCGCGATGTGGACCGATTCCTACGTGGACACCGTGGCCATCTACGAGTCACCGACCGCGCGCAGCGACCACGATTCCTTCCAGGAGTACCTCGACACCATCACGATGGGGTGGAACGGTGTGGTGGACGGCTACCCATGCTACCACCGCGAGTGTGACCGCCTGCCAAAGATGCTCGAATACATGGTCACGGACGGGCGAACGGGTGAACAGAACCTCGTGGAATCCTTTGACGTGGTCGCGTGGTGGTCGACGATGACCTTCCTGGCCCTTGACGAGCAGCCGATNCTCAACGCCTTGTGAGGCGTTCGGCTTCAGTCGATGTCGACGCCTTCCTCGCGCAGCATGCGGCGCTTGGTCGCGATGCCNCCCGGNCCGCTGTACCCGCCAAGCCCACCGTCNGAGCGGACGACGCGNTGGCACGGCACGCGAGGNGCGTCGGGGTTNGCNCCNCAGGCGTTGGCCACGGCGCGNGTGGCGTTTGGCCGACCGATGGCGGCGGCNATNTGGGTGTAGGTCCGGACTTCACCGCGNGGGATGCGCAGCAGTTCAGCCCAGACGGCCATCTGGAAGGGCGTGCCNTCGGGAACGTGGNTCATGNCGCCTCACCGCCCTTGGGCNGGCCCCACAGGCCCGGCCAGCGCGCCTTGATGCCNCGCAGCAGCAGGCGCGAGAAGACCATGGAGAANGCCAGGAAGATGAGNGACGTCCACCACGGCGCCTCNTCGCTGGTGGCCAGCAGCCACGTCACGGCGAGGATGCCCGTGCCGTAGACGGCCCGGAAGGCCGAGAAGAGAAGCATGCCCCGCACCACCGGGTTGGACCACACGCGGCTCAAACCGGTCGCTTCGTCCATGGCGTGGCGTGGTCNGNTGGGACTTGAAGCCTGTCGCCCACGCATCAGCCCTCGACCAAGGGGCGTGTTTCGTCCTCGACCGNCCGTGGGCGGACNCGCCCCCANAGATCGCCGTGACGGCGNCGGNTCGGTCGCTTGGGNGCAANGTAAGCCGGTTTTCGTGCATGACCCATGGTTGAATATCGTCCTGTTCCATNTTCAANGAATCGGTCCGGTCCGGCGACNGAGCGGAACCTGTGCGAAGCGTGAACAGGCTTGAGAAGGAGNGNCGCCACGGCATNGCATGGTCTCGAGTCGCGTGGCGCACGCNCTCGTCCTCGTGTTGCTCATGTGCAGCGCACCGCTGTCGGGTTGCTTCGCGCCTTCCGACGGTGAAGAACTCCCGTCTGCGGACNACCTCGAAATCCGTCCGTCCACGTGGATCGGCGGTGAATTCCAGACCGTNGCCTTCACCGCGGACGAAGACCTCAGCCTCTACGTCCCCTANCTGCTNCGTGACCCGGCCACCAACTTCGTGCAAAACTCGACCATCGTNGACCTGAACGAAGGCGAAACCGTCGAGCTCNCCCTGCTCGCTCCNCCGCGCACCACCACCGCCGTGGTCCAGATTGGGCTGCCCGGCCGNGACGCCTTCCCTGTTCGGGACGTCAACGAGTCATGGGCCACTTGGGTGGCCCGTGGCGGCATGGGTGCGGCTGAACGCGGCCCTGCTGCCTCCGTCCTCGTNGGCGAGAACAGCACGTGGCCCTCNATTCAAGCGGGCAACGTGACCGGTGGCCCGTCCACGGCCGTCGTNGCTTCCATCGAGCGCTTGGCCGCNCCGGCCTACGATGAAAGCGAGGGTGCTCGCCACTCCACCGGCTTCGTCAACGGACGCGACACCTACGACACGCTCGCCTTCCTCTCAAACGAGGACCTCGACCCAACCGACCTGGCCGACGGCGCGGAAGGTTTCCTCAACCGTTGGGCCGGTCAAGGCAACGCTGCCTACGAAGACGCCGCGCAACACTTGATTCAGGAAATGGAATCTTTCGGCCTTGANGTCAACGTNCANCGCTACGAGTACACCGATTGGCAGGGCAACCAGAACCCTGAGGGCTACAACATCTGCGGCTTCCGTTACGGCACCCTCTTCCCGAACGAATGGATGGTCTTCGGCGCGCACTTTGACGTCGCACCGCCGATCAACGCCCTCGCCCTCGACCCGCACGTGACCGGTGTGCGCACCTACGGCACCCGCGTGGGCGCTTACGACAACACCGCTGGGACCTCGATGGTCCTCGAAGTGGCCGAAGCGATGGCCAACGCGGCGACGCGCCGGACGATGGTGTTCTGCCTCTGGTCCGGCGAAGAAGGCGGCAAGCGCGGCAGCGATTACTGGACGGACTTCTACGTCTCGCAGGAGAATCCTGACGTGACGGTCACGAATTACGTCAACCTCGACATGGCTGGCGTCAACTGGCCAGGCGGTGGCGGTGCGCCGCANGGCGANCCTGAGCCGCAAATCGACGAGGACGGCTACCCGAAGGACGAGGAAGTCTGGCCGATGCGCGTCTACATCGGACCTAGCCTCGACCATGACTTGTTCAACCAGCCGGGCATGGTCGGTCTCGCCCAGTGGATCGGCTCCGATGCCGTGGGCGTGGAGGCGCAAATGTCGACGCTCGTCGGCGCCGGGCACGAGGAATCAACCTGGAAGGTCGACGACTGGTTGGAGAACGACCGACCGGANATCATCGTCTACGAGGACACCACCGCNCGCAGCGACCACGACAGCTTCCAGCGCAACCTCGGCACCGTGACCATGGGCTTCGGTGGGCTTGTGGACGGGTACTGGTGCTACCACCAGACTTGCGACACCCTTGAGGAAATGGAGGAATGGATGGACACCTCGAACAAGGACTACGGNGACGCCCAATCNGGCACNTCNAACCTGGTCGANGCNNTNGACACCATCACGTGGTGGGCCGCATANTCCTTCTTCCACCTGGACGAAGAACCGGTGCTCAACGCCTACCTGTGAGCGAATGGACCGCTCNTCCGGTCTGCCACGCCACTCAGAGCGTGTTGGTGGGAACGGCCCCGTACTGGTTGGGGGCNGCATCNCCNTCGACCAGCGTGAGGTAGAAGACGTAAAAGGCGCCGATGATGGTGAGCACCCANAGCATGTTCATTCCGCTTTTCCCTGAATCGTGGAAACGACGCCACGTCACGGAAAGGGTGGGGACGAACACGGCCAAATTGAAGAGNGTTCCAAACACAGCAGGCCAATCAAACGCCACGAACAAGGCAANATCGAGCANCGAGAACGGGAGGCTTAGGAGCCCGAGCCCGAGGGTGAACCACCAATATTCAGACCGCGATGCGCGGCCGTCAAAGTCGGCGTACTTGTTGAAGCACGTCTTCATGGCGTCCATGAAGGGCATGATGGCAATCGGTCGGCCGGTCATTCCGGCCATCTGTTGGGGCATGACGGTCATGTTCTGTGCTGCTGGAGGTGCTGCTTCCATGGCCACTCAAATTCCAGTGGCGCACTTAAGAAACCCGCCGAATGCACCTCGCTCCAGCCCACTTCCAGCGAGAAGCCCGCGAACCGATATGCGCGCGTGTTGAGGATGCCGCACCATGGCCGGCAGAATGAGCTCAGGCGTCCCAAAACCTCGGGTTGGGGGCTTCCGAGACGGCCTCCGCGGGCGTGGCCTCGACGTTCATGGACGTCATCCGGTTGTAGCCGCCGTCTTTGAACAAACGAAGGGAAAGCGGCCCGTTGGTCGTGTGCTGCAAGGTACCANCCCCGTCCTCTNTGTCCCGCACCCACACCCAGCGGTCGCCATGATCGTGGTCGCTCTGNCCGGCCCGGTAGAGGCCCACCCAAGCGTCATGGCCGAGATGTTCCTTTTCGACAGAGAAGTGCACCGTCCCACTTTCTGTGCCCGTCACCTGCAGCAAGGTGGACGACGAAACAGGCGGTGGCGTTTCGAGGCGGTGACGCGTGGCGGCGCGGGGTAGCTCGTTCGCGAACTCTGGATTCGCAAGCAGCCGCATCAACTCGATCAGGATCATGACGGTTGGGACGCCGGCGAANGTGAACAGGCCGATGAAGGGGCCAANCTTCCACGCGTCATCGGAGAACGATTCCCATGGCAACAAGCCCCACAGGTGGGGAAAGGCCCACAGGAACAGGGTGGAGAAGATTAGGCTCCCAGGCAGGAGGAAGTGCAGAAAGAAGGTCACCTTGCCGTTCCATTCGGGCGTCGTGGTCCGGCCGCGCTTGGCGATCAGCGGCACGGCAAGNATGGTCGGGAGCAGCGCGCACCAGGTGAGCAACACGGCCAGCAGCGACCAGAACGCCGAGCCCTCGAATTGGCCAGGACGGACGAATCCTTCCTGATAGAAGAAATCGAGCCGCCACACGAACCATGCAAANGCCGCCCATGGGGATTGGAGGAACATCAGAAGGCCAACGCCTTGGCCGGCCTTCTGCGCCTTGACGTGCCCGTCGTACTCCATCGCCATGCTGGTTCAGTCCCGGACATGNTTGGTGGCGAATTGAACCTTCGGTCATCGGAAGGGCCTTCGTTCAGGACCCGTTCGGACCAACATGGTGGTCCGCTCCGTCGTCGTGCTCGGCACCGCCCAGGACGGCGGCTTGCCCCAAGCCGGGTGCGGTTGCCGCTTCTGCTGCCTGGCCCAAGCCGACCCACGACGAAAGCGCACCCCTGTGGCGCTTGGTGTGGAATTGGAAGACGGTCGGAACCTCCTGATCGAGGCCACCAAATCCCTCGCGCACCAGCTGTGGACCTGGGCCGATGCGCTTGGCGGTGACAAACCCGTCATGCCCGACGTCGTGGCCGTGACCCACCTGCATCTGGGCCACATCGAAGGTTTGGGGCAGTTTGGCACCGAAGTCATGGGCCGCCACGGCACGCCGCTGATGGCCAGTCCTGCCGTGCACGAGGTGCTCGAGCGCCGTGACATGGACGTGTTCAGGCCACTTGGCCTCGATGCCGTGGCGGGCGTGCAGTTCATCCAAGTCCCGCACCGGGACGAACACGGCGACACCCACGCCGTGCTCTTGAGCGGACGCGAGCGAAAGCTGCTCTTCCTGCCCGACCACGACACGTGGGGCGGCACGCTGACGGCCCACATCGCCAGCGACATCCGAAGTTGGCTGGCTCAGCTGAAGGTGGACGTTGCCCTCATCGACGGGACCTTTTGGGACGGGGAAGAATTGCCTGGACGCGACATGTCCCTCATCCCGCACCCCACCGTTTCCGAGAGCCTCAAGCGCCTTGGTGAGCGCGATGACGTCAACGACCCTGATATCGCCTTCCTCCACCTCAACCACACCAACCCGTGCGCCGACCCTGAATCCAACGAGGCGGCGAAGGTGACCGAACTCGGCTGGCGCATTGCGCGTGAAGGCGAGCTGCACCGCTTGTGATCAGGACCGCTCCGCAGCGAGTTCTTCTTCGATGACGTCCGCCAGATGGTGGTACTGTTCAATGGAATTGTACAGGTAGGCGCTGATGCGGAAATAGCGCCCGGCAGGGGACGGCCACGACCAGACGGGAATACGGATGCCGCGCTCAGCCAAGCGGTAGTACAGCGGGTCGAGCATGCCGGCCTTGGCTTCGACCGAGGTCTCGGGGATGCGCAAGGTCGCGATGCAGGACAGCATCTCTGGCGGGCAGGGCACCTCAAGCCCCAGGCGATCGCACAGCAGTTGGCGTGCCTCCAAGCAGAGCGCGTCGTTGCGGGTCATGATCGCGGGCCAGCCTCCCTCCACCATGCCGCCCACGTGCTCAACGGTGAACGGTAGGGCACACCACGCCGACGGGTCGCGCGTCCCCGTCCAATCGAATTCGTGACGGAAGCGTGTCGTGTCACCGAGTGGG